>JAWWBS010000006.1 GCA_033720895.1 Gammaproteobacteria bacterium | reverse complement strand
GTTGCCAGCAGGTTGGACACATTGAAGCGCCCGAGCAGATCGCAATGCACGGTGCAGCAGGTTTCGCCATCCAGTACCAGGTCGAAACCCAGGCCCTCGGCGCTGTAGCGAATGTCTGCGGCATGCAGGAAATGATCGGCGTCGACGGATTCAAGGGTTTCCGCATCAATGGCAAAGGCGTAGCTGGAGACATCGCCTGCAAGGCTGCGCAGGAAATCCCTGCCGGTCTGGTCGTCGACGTTGATCACGGCCGCCTTCAAGCCCGGCCATTCGAACAGGCGGCGCTTCGCCTCGGCGTAACGCCCAAGGTCGCCGTGGTAGTCCAGGTGTTCGTGGGTGAGATTCGTGAACACGGCGGTGTGAAAATGCACACCGTCGGCGCGATGCTGGTCCAGCGCATGCGACGACACTTCCATCGCCACCAGCCCTGCACCGGCGTCACGGACTGTCGCCAGGCTTTGCTGCAGGCGCACCGCATCCGGCGTGGTGTGACTGGCTTCCGCGAGGCTGCCGAGCATGCCGTAGCCAAGCGTGCCGAACAGTGCCGCGGGCTTGCCGAGACCCTCGGCGGCCTGTGCAGTCAGGTGCGCCACCGAGGTCTTGCCATTCGTTCCCGTCACGCCAACGACTTCCATGCCGCTCGTCGGGTCACCATGGAACCGTGCCGCAATGCGGCCGACATGTTGCGAAAGGCGTGGCACCTCGAGGGCATCGATCCCTTCGAAATCCGGAAGGTCGGACAATCCGGCGGCCGGCTCCCACAGCACGGTCCTTGCGCCGAGGCGAATTGCCTGGTCAAGGTACTCGAGGCCGTGAGAGGCAATGCCATCACAGGCGAGAAACACGCTGTCGGCAGAGCAGTAGCGCGAGTCGAGACAGACGTCACTGACCGCCTTATCGATGGAGGCCGGCACTTCGATGATGCCGGCCAGCAGGTCCTTGAGGGTAACGGTCGATGTCATTGTGACGACCTCCCCGCAATCAGCGCACCACCCTGCGAAACGCTTTCCTGGTCAGGCGGAATGTTCAACAGCCGCAAGGCACCGGAAACCACGTTCGAAAACACGGGCGCGGCCACCTCGCCACCGTAGTAGCGGCTCTCGTCAGGCTCGTCGAGCACGATCACCGCCACGATGCGAGGGTTTACCGCCGGCGCCATTCCGGCAAAGGCTGCAATATGCCGGTCATTGGCGTAGCCACCGGCTTCCGCCTTGCGTGCCGTACCCGTCTTGCCGGCCACACGGTATCCGCTGATGGCGGCACGGCGGCCCGTGCCTTCGGCGCTGACCACGGCTTCGAGCATCTGGCGCATCTGGCGCGCGGTCTGGCTGGACACGACACGCTCGGAGAACTCGGGTTCGTCGACCGCAAGGAAGGACACCGGAACGCGCTTGCCGTCATTGGCAATGATCGAGTAAGCCTCGGCCATCTGCAGCGGCGTGACTGACAGGCCATAGCCATAGGCCATGGTCGCCTGCGTCACATCGCGCCAGCGCTGCCAGTGCGGCAGGACACCCGATGCCTCGCCCGGGAAACCGGAACCGGTCGCGCTGCCAAAGCCGAATTTCGCCAGGGTCGACCAGATCTGTTCCGGCTCCATCGACAGGGCAATCTTGCTGGCACCGGTATTGACCGACTTCGCCAGCACGGTGGTGACATCGATGGTGCCGTAATCAAGGGGATCCTGTACCGCGTAACCACCGACCTTGAAAAAGCCTGGCGACGTCTTGATCGGCGTCAACGGCGAATACGCCCCACTCTCCAGCGCCGCGGCCAGGGGAAACGGCTTGAAATAGGAACCCGGCTCGAACAGGTCCGTGACGGCCCGGTTGCGATAGCGGGCACTGTCCAGTTCTGCCCGATTGTTCGGGTTGTAGGACGGCTGGTTCGCAATGGCCAGCACTTCGCCCGTCTGTGGATTCATGACCACGATGGAGCCGGACTTGGCACCGCTGTTGATCACCGCCGCCTTCAGCTCCCGATAAGCCAGGTACTGGAGACGCAGGTCGATGCTGGTTCGCAGCTGTTGCCCGGGCTCGGCCGGCGCCAGTTCCTCGATGTTCTCGATGACCTGGCCGAGACGGTCGCGCAACACGCGCTTGCGTCCCGCCTCGCCACTCAGCCATTCGTTGAAAGCAAGCTCCAGCCCTTCCTGCCCGGCATCGTCGATGTCGGTGAACCCGACAAGGTGCGACGTGACCTCGGCCGCAGGATAGAACCGCTTGTACTCGCGCTTCAGGTTCACGCCCGGAATGTCCAGGGCCTCGACCTCGGCCGCAAGCTCCGGGGTTACCTGGCGCTCGAGGTAGACGAACTCGCGCTCTGCCCGGTCGGCAAGGTAGGTCAGCAGCTTCTCGGTCGACCAGCCCAGGAGGTCCGCCAGCGCAGGCAGCTTGTCGATGCCGTCTTCCAGTTGCTGCGGATTCACCCAGACGGACGCCACGGGGGTCGAGACGGCCAGCGGCTCGCCATTGCGATCGACGATCATGCCGCGATGCGCCGGAATCTCGACGACTCGAAGGTGTCGCGCCTGCCCCTGGTCCTGCAGGAAATCCTTGCTGATGACCTGCAGGTCGACCGCTCGCGCCACCATGACCAGTGCCGCCGACACGAAAACGCCAGCGACAAGTCCGCTGCGCCAACGTCCCGGGCGAGTCACGGTTTCTGGCTTTGTCGACTTACTGCGCACGTCTCAGCACCACGATGTCGGCTTCTGCCGGGATCTGCATGTTCAATTGTTCACGGGCCAGTTGTTCGATACGGCCGTGCGTTGCCCACGCACTCTGTTCCAGCTGCAATCGACCCCAGTCGACTTCCAGCTCGTCGCGTTCCGCCTGCAAGCCCTGCATGACGATGAATTCGCGGCGGTTCTCGTGACGGGCACCGACCACCAACAAGGCCGTTGCCACGTTGGCCACCAGCAACAGGCAGACAATGGCGAAATCGACCTTCATCGCACGCGCTCCGCAATCCGCAACACGGCACTGCGAGCCCGCGGGTTCTCCGCCAGCTCCTCGGTGCTGGCACGCTGCGCCTTGCCCACGAGGCGAAACGGCGGTGTCTCTTCCGCAACCGGCAAGCCACGCGGCAAGCCTTTCGGCGGTGGCGCCGGCCGTGAGCGATCACGCATGAAGCGCTTGACCTGGCGATCCTCCAGCGAGTGGAAACTGATCACGCTCAGCCTGCCCCCGGCTGCCAGCACTCGCTCGGTCTGCTCGAGCACCTCGGTGAGGTCATCGAGCTCCTTGTTTATATGAATCCGGATGGCCTGGAAGGCACGGGTTGCCGGATGCTTCTTCTTTTCCCGGGTCGGCACGGCCGCCTCGATGATGCCCACCAGTTGCGAGGTGGTCTCGATCGGCGCTTCCTCGCGGGCTTCGCAAATGGCCCTGGCGATACGATGATGAAAGCGCTCTTCCCCGTAATCCCGTATCACCAGCGAAATCTCTTCCTGCTCCGCCGTTGCCAGCCAGTCCGCCGCCGATTCACCGCGGGAGGTATCCATGCGCATGTCCAGCGGGCCGCCAAAGCGGAAGCTGAACCCGCGCTCGCCATCATCGAGCTGCGGCGAAGAGACGCCGAGGTCCAGCAGCACGCCATCGACGGCACCGGTCTTTCCTTCGGCTGTCACTACCTGCTCGAGCATGGTGAAGCTCCCATGAACGATGCGAAATCTGTCGTCTTCCCTGGCCAGCGCCTCGGCGCTCTCAATGGCCTGCGGGTCCTTGTCGAAGGCCAGCAAGCGGCCTTCCGGGCCCAGCGCTGCCAGCAACTCCCTGGCATGCCCGCCGCGACCGAAGGTTCCATCCACGTAGAACCCGTCCTTGCGCAAAGCCAGCCCCTCGAGGGCTGGCTTGAGCAGTACCGGGCGGTGTGCTGCCATGCCGCCCCCGGCACTCACAGTGACAGCGATTCGAGTTCGGCCGGCAGCGGCGCCTCGTCATCACCATCACCCAGCCAGTGATCGCGGCGCTCGTTCCAGGATGCTTCGTCCCAGATCTCGAACTTGTTGCCCTGGCCGATCATCACCGCGGCCTTCTCGATGCCGGCGAATTCGCGAAGCGGTTGCGGCAGCAGCACACGACCATTGCTGTCCATGTCCAGTTCCGTGGCGTGACCGACCAGCAAGCGCTGCAGGCGACGCGCCTGCACGTTGAAGCTCGGCAGCGCGACCAGCTTGGCCTCGATCTTTTCCCATTCGGGCAACGTATAAAGGAGAAGGCAATGATCACGGTCAACGGTCACCACGAGCTTGCCGGCGCCCGTTTCCTGCAGGCGCTCGCGATACCGGGTCGGAATGGACATCCGCCCCTTGGCATCCAGCTTGACGTTAGTGACACCCCTGAACATGTTCTTTGCCGGGCTCGGGCTTCCACCTCGATCCCATTCTTCCCCACTTTTTCCCACTTGATGACACTATAGGTAGGGCTCAGCGGGAGTGTCAAGCTGATTTACCACTGCCGCAGAGGATTTTTCCAAGGCAGTCAGTGACTTAGCGCATGCTGCATTGCGCAAAATCACTAAAATTGTGCGACCGCACAATCAATAAAAACAACAAGTTACGAGAAGGTCTTTTAAGCCAATATTAAGAGTTTTCGGGGCTCTTTGCGGCTGTTAAGCTGCACCCTGAATCGAGGAGAAACGCATGAAACCCTTGCTGGCCGCCCTTTTGCCCGCTTTCTTGCTGCTTGCCAGCCCCTGTAGCGCCGCCCAGGATGCCGACCCGAGCGCGGCCGCCAGCACCGACCCGATCTCGGTACCGTCCGCCTCGCCAGGCGATGACATCGAAGATGACAGCGTCAACAAGGAAGGAGACGGCTCCCAGGACGGTGCCGAAGGGGAGCTGGACATAGAACGCGTGCTGTTCGAGGGCCCGCCCAGCATCAGCCAGCGCCTGGAAGAGGAAGGGTCCGGACGCGACAACCGCTTTGCGCTGGTCGCTCATCGCCCCAGCTACCTGATTCCATTGAGTTACAACTTCCAGGCCGACGATACGAGCTTCGCCGCGTCGGGCTACGACGCGTCCATCGACAGCCTGGAGATGGCTTTCCAGATCAGCCTGAAGGTGCCGATGTGGAACGAGCCGCTCGGTGACGACACGCAGCTGTCCTTTGGCTACACGCAACGGGCCTGGTGGCAGGCCTACAACAGCGAGGTGTCGCGACCCTTCCGGGAAACCAACCACGAGCCCGAGGTCATGCTGGATGTCATCAATGACTTCGAGATCCTCGGCTTCACCAACCGGGTCATTCGCTTCGGTATCAACCACCAGTCCAATGGTCGTGCAGAGCCCTTCTCCCGCAGCTGGAACCGGCTGTACACGGAATTCCTGCTGGAGCGCGGCCGCTTCGCCATCAGCTTCAAGCCCTGGGTGAGAATCCCGGAACGGGCGGAGGACGACGACAATCCGGACATCGACGAGTACATGGGGCATTTCGAATTGCGCCTGGGCTGGCGCAACGGCGACAACAATTTCACCTTGATGCTCCGCAACCATACCGAATCCAAGGGCGCGCATGGTGCAGCCGAACTGACCTACAGCTATGCACTGAGTCCGAAGGCACGCGGTTACGTGCAGATATTCAATGGTTATGGCGAGAGCCTGATCGACTACAACCGGTCGGTCACGCGACTGGGCATCGGTATCCAGCTGACCGACTGGCTGTAAGCACCAGGCAGGAAGGAATAAGAAGGAGTCGGCCGATAAGCCGGGTTCTGTCTTGAACAGCCATTCATCTGGGATGCTCGTCACCGAGCACCTCAAGCAGCCTACCCGGGAACTCCGCGGGCCGCGTCATCGTTCCCCTATTTGGCCTTGCTCCGAGTGGGGTTTACCGTGCCGCGAACCGTTGCCGGACGCGCGGTGCGCTCTTACCGCACCTTTTCACCCTTACCTGTGTCCGAAGACCATCGGCGGTATGTTTTCTGTGGCACTTTCCGTCGGCTCGCGCCGCCCAGGCGTTACCTGGCACCCTGCCCTGCGGAGCCCGGACTTTCCTCCACGTCGCGCCGGTGGCGCGGTCGCAGCGACTGTCTGGCCGACTCCGGCGCCAAAGATACGCTGAACCGACGGTCAGTCAAGACTTATCGGGCAACAGCGATGAATCAGCTGGGAACAATCAGGATTTGCCGGCAAGCGTACTGGCGCGGGCGTAGAGTTCCTGGCGCGACTCTCCCGTCAGGCGCGCAGCCAGCTTGGCCGCCTTGCTGGCGGGCAGCTCTTCCAGCAAGGCCTTTAACAAGGTATCGGCATCCAGGCCGATGCCGGAACTCTCGCTGTCGTTGCCGGCAAGCATCAGTACACACTCGCCTTTCAATTCGCGACCGGCGAGGCTCGCCTGCAAGTCTGCAACGCTGCCGACGATGAACTCCTCATGCAGCTTGGTCAGCTCGCGCGCAATCACAACCCGCCTGTCCGGACCGAACTCGGTTGCCAGGTCATCGAGGCAGGCATGGATGCGGCGCGGGCTCTCATAGAACACCAGCGTGCGCGGATCGCTGGCGAGGGCCGCCAGCACCTTGCGGCGCTGGCCGGACTTGCCCGGCAGGAAACCTTCGAAGGAAAAGCGATCGGTCGGCAGGCCGGCGGCCGACAATGCCGAGATCACGGCACTGGGACCGGGGACGGGGACGACATCGTGCCCTGCGTCACGCAAGGCCCTGACAAGGGCAAAACCCGGATCGCTGATCAGCGGCGTGCCGGCATCGCTGATCAGGGCCAGCGACTTGCCGCCATCGAGGTCCCCAAGCACCTGTTCGATACGCTGCCGCTCGTTATGATCATGCAGGGAGCGCAGTTCCGCCTTGATGCCAAGCTCGGCCAGCAGGCGACCCGAATGCCGCGTATCTTCACACAGCACGATATCGACCGATGCGAGAATGTCCCTGGCGCGAGCGGTGATGTCGCCAAGGTTGCCGATGGGCGTCGCAACCACGTGGAGAGCGGGTTTCTGCGTTGACACCTCAGCGGCCCCCCTCGATACTTTGCGACTCGCTCATTGAATTTTACCTGTGGCCGCTCAGGCGCCGGACTGGCGCGCGGCAAGCGCGATTTCGAACTCGCCACATCCTGCAACGGGGCCTTACGCCATGCAAGCCAATTCCGGACACGTCACCGCCGGCTCTCCCATCACTGGCCGCCATTCGCTGCGGCTCGCCTGGCTGGCCGGCCTGGCAGTCTTGCTCTCGGCCTGCGTCAGCGTGCAGCCGACCGCGCCCGACAAGTCGGAGCTGCCGGAGTACCGTGCTGCCAGTGCGCTGCGAGCCGACGACCCGGCGGCGGCCGCCGAACGACTCGAAGCCCTTGCGGGTGAAACCTTCGGCGCGACGGCCGCCGAGCTGCGCATCGAAGCTGCGCTGGCCTGGCTGGACGCGGGACGCGTCGATGAGGCACGCCGCGTGCGCGGCGGCCTGCGGGACGACCTCGAGGGCCCTGTCCGCCATCGCCTGGTCCTGCTGGATGCCGAGCTGGATCTTCGCGACCAGCAGCCACACCTTGCCTTGCAGCGGCTGGACGCGTTGCCAGCGGATACTTCCCTGCAAACGGCGGTCACCCGCCTGCGCGCCCGGGCGCTCTACCAGTTGGGCGATATCGTCACGGCAACCGAGATGCTGGATGACAGCCTGCGACAACAAGCCAGCCGCGATGCGCAGGCAACGGACGCCTTGTTGATCTGGCGGGGCCTGACGCAATCAAGCACGTCGCTTGACGCCAGTGAATTGCCGGCAGGAAAAAGCAGCCTGCGGAGCTGGTTCGACCTTGCGAAGCTGGGCAGGACTGCCTGGCAGGACCCCTATGCATTTCCCGACAGGCTGCTGCAGTGGCAGTCTCGCAATGCCGGGCATCCGGCAGCACGATTGATCATCGATGACATCCTCGCAGCCCATGCCCGACGCTTCGACTATCCGCAGAAAATCGCCTTGCTGCTGCCGCTGGAAGGTCGCTTTCGCTCATCGGCCGAAGCGGTACGCGACGGTTTCCTGGCGGCCTATTACCAGCACGTCGAATTCAACGAAATCGGCCCCAGCATTCCCGAGGTCCTGGTACGCAACACCGGCGCATCGGCAGAGAAGGCCGTCGCGGCTGCCCGCAGCGCCGTGCTCGAGGGCGCGGAGTTCATTGTCGGCCCCCTGACCAAGGAAACCCTGGCTGCCATCGACCAGGCACGCCTCGGCGTGCCGGTGCTCGGACTGAACTACCTCGACGTCGAAGCCCAGCTGGATGCGGGTGACAACATCACCCAGTTCGGCCTGTTGCCGGAAGACGAAGCCATCCAGGTGGCCGAGCGTGCTGCCGCCGAGGGTCACAGCCGGGCCGTCGCGCTGGTACCCGACAACGATTTCGGGCTGCGCCTGCTGGCAGCCTTCCGGCAGCGATTCGAGGATCTCGATGGTGAACTGCTGACCGTGCAACGCTTCCGGTCCGACCAGACCGATTTCTCCACACCCATCATGCGGGCACTGGAGATCGATGGATCCCGCCTGCGCGAGCAGACGCTGCGCAGCGTGCTCGGCGTCCCGCTGGAATACGAACCGCGGCGTCGCCAGGATGTCGAATTCATCTTCCTGGGTGCCAGCACCGACGAAGCCCGCCAGATACGGCCGCAGTTGCGCTTCCACCAGGCGATACGCCTGCCCGTTTACTCGACGTCCCGCGTCTACAACCCGGGACTCCAGCGCGAGCGCGACCTGGACGGCATTCGTTTCGCCGACATGCCTTGGGTCCTGGACCCGGCCAATCACGGCAAGCAGACACAGGACAAACTGCGCGCGCTGTGGCCGGCGCGTTACGACCGCACCATCCGCCTTTACGCTCTCGGATTCGATGCATTCCGCCTGGTACCACTGGTCGACAACAAGGATCCTGCCCTGCGCCAGCCCCTGCCCGCCATGACCGGCATGCTGAGCATCGACAACTTCGGCCGGATTCGTCGCGATCTTTACTGGGCGGAATTCCGCAACGGTTTGCCAAAGCTGCTGCCGAACATTGAAAGGACTACCAAGGACGGTAGTGAAGACACAGGACGTGGCAATGAAGAAGACCTGGAGGCGCAAGCGCGGTGATGCCGCCGAACTGCGTGCGGAGCATTTCCTGCACTCGGCCGGCCTGGAATTCCGCGACCGCAACTACCACTGTCGCTGGGGCGAAATCGACCTGGTGATGCAGGATGGCAACACGCTCGTTTTCATCGAGGTCAGGCTGCGCCAGAATGACCGCTTCGGCGGTGCCACGGCCAGCGTCAGCCCCGCCAAGCAGCAGCGACTGCTGCGCACGGCATCGCACTACCTGGCCGCCCACGCAGCCAGCGACACGGCCTGCCGCTTTGACGTCGTCGCAGAGAGCGGTGAAACTGGCAGAATCGACTGGATAAAGAACGCTTTTGAGGCTGGCTGAGGGCGCTTCCTGCAAGCCAGCAACCGGAGAACACCATGGATTTCAACGAGCGTGCTCGCAAGCATTTCGAAGACAGCATTGCCACCAAGCAGGCGGCAATGGACCTGCTGGCCGATGACTGCGTCACGGCAGCAGCAATGATGACCCGGACACTGATTGCCGAGGGCAAGATTCTCAGCTGCGGCAACGGCGGCTCTGCTGGCGATGCGCAGCATTTCTCCTCGGAGCTGTTGAATCGTTTCGAGCGCGACAGGCCGGCACTCGCCGGGATCGCGCTGACAACCGACAGCTCGACGCTGACGTCGATTTCCAACGACTACTCCTACGAAGAAGTCTTTTCCAAGCAGGTCCGCGCACTTGGCCGCAGTGGCGACATCCTGCTGGCCATTTCCACCAGTGGCAATTCCGGCAACGTCATCAAGGCAATCGAAGCCGCGCACGACAAGGACATGCAGGTCATTGCACTGACTGGCCGCGATGGCGGCAAGATGGCGCCGGTCCTGCAGGGCAACGACATCGAACTGCGGGTACCGGCTGAACGCACGGCGCGCATCCAGGAAGTGCACCTGCTGCTGATTCATGTCATGTGCGACCTGATCGATGCCCAGTTGCTCGGCGACTGATGGGCGAAACACGCATTCCGCCAGCCGCGCTCGCCGCACTCGACAAGCTGCTCGGTGACCGGCTGAAGACCGATCCTGCCGACCGGTGGACCTACGGCTACGACAATTCCAAGCGACAGGCGATGCCGGATGCCGTGGCCTACCCCGCCTCCGAGGACGAGGTGTGCGCCATCGTGCGGCTTTGCAATGAACACCGGATTCCGCTCACTGGCCGCGGACTGGGCAGCGGCACTGCCGGCGCTGCCGTGCCGGTGACTGGCGGCATCGTGCTGGCGATGGAGCGCATGAATCGCATCATCAGCATCAATCCCGAAGATCGCTATGCCGTGGTACAACCCGGCGTGACAAATGCGGACCTGCAGGCCGCTGCGGCAGAGCACGGTTTCTTCTGGCCGCCCGATCCGACATCGAGTGCCTATGCCACCATCGGTGGCAATCTCGCCTGCAATTCGGCCGGCCCACGGGCGGTGAAATACGGTACGCCTCGCGACAACACGCTGGGACTGAACGCCGTGACCGGGGATGGCCAGCTGTTGCGGACCGGAGTGCGCACCACCAAGGGCGTCGTCGGTTACGACCTGACGCGACTGCTGATCGGTTCGGAAGGCACCCTCGGCATCATTACCGAAGCCACGCTCAAGCTCACACCACTGCAGCCCGCAAAACATACCTTGCGAGCCGTTTACGCCGACATGACCGCGGGTGCGGCTGCCGTATCACGCATCATGGCCCAGCCCGTCACACCCTGTGCGCTGGAGTTCATCGACTCGACGGCAATCGAGATGATCCGGCAATACGCCGAGACGGACTTGCCGGAAGGTGCTGGCGCGATGTTGCTGATCGAAGTGGATGGCGACGAGGACTTTCTCGATGCCGCCACCGAGCGCGTGGCGGCAGCGGCGAGGGGCGAAGGCGAGCGTGACGGCCTGGTCGAACTGGAACGGGCCGCCAGCAAGGAAGAGACTCGTGCGCTGTGGGCAGCGCGCAAGGCGTTGTCACCCGCGCTGAGAAAGGTCGCACCGAAGAAGATCAACGAGGACGTGGTCGTGCCCGTGTCACGCATGGCCGAGCTGATCGGCGGGCTGCAGGAAATCTCGGGCAGGTACGGCATCACCATTGTCAATTTCGGTCATGCCGGCAATGGCAACATTCACGTCAACTTGCTGGCTGATCCAGACAACACGGAGCAGATGCGGGTCATCAATGACTGTCTTGCCGAGGTCTTCGATCTCGTCCTGGAACTCGACGGCACCCTGTCGGGCGAACACGGCATCGGCTTCGACAAGAAAGACTTCGTGGCACTCGAGCTCGAGCCGGCCACGCTGGAAATGCTGCGTCGCGTGAAGCAGCAGTTCGACCCCAACAACATCCTCAACCCGGGAAAGCTCTTTCCCGCAAGCTAGCCCCTCCGGCTAGCCCTGCAAGGAATGCAACACGCGCTCGTAGCGTGTTGCGTCGTCGGCGCTGAAACAGCAGGCGACGATCTTCTTGAACGCTTTCTCCCAGGCGCGCATTTCCTTCACGGCAATTTCTGCCGCCTGTTGCTTCGGATAACCATAGACACCGGTGGAGATGCCGGGAAAGGCGATTGTTGCGAACCCCTTTCCCGCCGCCAGGGCCAGGCAGTTGCGATAGCAGCTGGCGAGCAATTCGGGCTCGCCCGCATCGCCGCCCTGCCAGACCGGTCCGACGGTATGGATGACCCACTTTGCCGGCAGGTCGAATCCCGGCGACAACCTGGCCTCGCCCGTCGGGCAGCCACCAAGGGAACGCGTGTATTCCAGCAGCTTCGGACCAGCGGCTGCATGGATGGCGCCGTCGACCCCGCCACCACCGAGCAGGCTGTTATTGGCCGCATTGACGATCGCATCGACCTCCAGGACCGTGATGTTGTCTTGTCGGACTTCAATCATTATCGGCTGCTCCGGTATGCTGCCTGCAGGCACCGCCAAGAGGACAGCGCATGAAAGAGAAGCATTTCATCGACACCCACAAGGGTATCAACTTCCTGGCCATTCTTGGCGTAATGGGCTGGTACGGCAACTGGGACAACACGACCCTGTGGGTGTACCTCGCCTTGCATGGCACCTATGGCTTCCTGTGGATCATGAAAAGCCGCTGGTTCGGCGATGCCAGCTGGGAACGCGAAACCGGGATAGCCTACGGCCTCGTGATCTGGGGCGGACTGTCACTCTACTGGATAACGCCTGTCTGGATTGCGCACTTCGATGTGGATGCGCCGAACTGGTATCTCGCCATGTGCATCGGGATCTATGCGCTCGGGGTCTTCTTTCACTTTGCCGCGGACATGCAGAAGCACATGCACCTCAAGCATGCGAGGGGAACGTTGCTGACAGACGGTCTGTGGGGGCTGTCGCGCAATCCGAACTACTTCGGCGAGCTGCTGATCTACGGTGGATTCACCCTGCTGGCCATGCACTGGCTGCCGATGCTGGTGCTCGTCACGTTCATCGGCGCCATCTGGGTGCCCAACATGGTTCGCAAGGATCGGTCGCTGAGTCGCTATCCCGAATTTGCGGCGTATCGTCGCAAGACCCGCTGGCTGATCCCGTACGTTTTCTGACACGTGGGAAGCGAGCAAAAAAAAGCCGGCGCAAGCCGGCTTTCTGACATTTACTTGATGACCTTGAGGTCGGGCGGTCCCTTCTTCTTGCCGCCCTTCGACTCTGCTGGCGCCTTGTCCGGATCCGACTCGACGACTTCCATATCGGTTTCTGACAGGCCGTCGTCATCTTCCTCGAAGGCCGAATCCTCGATGTCATCCTCCGGGCCGAACATCATGCCTTCCCCGGACTCGCGACCATAGATCGCAACCACCGCCAGCGGCGGAAAGCTGACCACCATCGGCTGCCCGCCGAAGCGGGCTTCGAAGGCGATTTCCTCGTTACCCAGGTACAGGTTCTTGACTGCATTGGCACTGGCATTCAGCACGATCTTGCCATCCTGCACGAACTCGGCCGGGACGTTGACGCCCGGCTTGCCCGCATCGACCAGGAAATGTGGCAGCTCGTTGCAGGCTTCCAGCCATTCGTACATGGCACGAATCAGGAATGGACGACGTGACACCATCGGGACATTCGACGCGCTGTCAGGCGCGCAGCTCCTGCTCGATCTCGGTCAGGCTGTTCTTGAAGGACGGCCGCGCGAACATTTCATCGGCATACTTCTTGATGGCCTTGCCCTGCGAGGGAAGGTCGATGCCGTACTGCGGAAGGCGCCAGAGAATCGGCGCGATGGAGCAATCGACCAGCGAAAACTCGTCGCTCAGGAAGTACGGCTTGGCGGCAAACAGGTCCGCGCTGGCCAGCAGGGACTCCTTGAGCTCCTTCTTCGCCTTCGTGACCGAAGACTTGTCGGCGTCGGCCTCGATGATGTCGACCTGCGAATACCAGTCGCGCTGGATGTGATACATGGCAATGCGGAAACGCGCGCGGCTGACCGGGTCCACCGGCATCAGCGGCGGATGCGGGAACCGCTCATCCAGGTACTCCATGATGGTGTGCACGTCATACAGCACCAGTTCGCGATCGAGCAGCGTCGGGATGGAGTTGTAGGGGTTCAGGTCGACCAGGTCTTCCGGCAGTTCTTCATCCTGCACGTTGACAACATCGTAGGTGATGTTCTTTTCGGCCAGCACGATTCGGGCGCGATGACTGTGAGGATCGGTCGGATGCGAGAACAGCGTCATCACGGAACGGCGATTGGAAATTACTGCCATGGAAGTCTACTCCGGAAAATCGATAGAGGATGAACGGCTGCCGGGATGCACTCCCGGCAGCCGGACTCATCCGATCAGTGCACGTCCTTCCAGATTTCGCGCTTCAGGAAATACGCAAAAAGGAAGAAGACGAGCAGGAAGGCCAGCACGCCGATACCGACGCTCTGGCGCTTGAGTTGCACGGGCTCGCTGACGTAGACGAGGAAGGTCGTGATGTCGTTGACCACGGCATCGTATTCCTCGGCCGACAGGCTGCCCTCGGTAACCATCTCGAAGCCCTTGAACTCCTCGTGCGGATTGCCTTCGGCATCCGTCACGGTCTCGAACACCGCACGCTGGTAACCCTGCAACGGTGCCAGCACGTGCGGCATGCTCGCACCCTTCAGCGTCAGGTTGTTCACGCCGGCCGGGCGACCCTCTTCGACATAGAACGTCTTGAGGTAGCTGTAGATCCAGTCCGCGCCCTTGGAGCGCGCCGTCAGCGACAGATCCGGCGGCGCAATGCCGAACCAGCGCTCGGCATCGCCTTCCGGCATCGCGATGGTCATCATCTCGGTGGACTTGTCCTGGGTGAACATCAGCGCGGAGAGCTGCTCTTCGGAGATGTTCAGGTCGTCCAGCAGGCTGTTGTAGCGCACGTACTTCAGCGAGTGACAGCCGAGGCAGTAGTTCACGAAGTACTTGGAGCCACGGCGCAACGAGTCGGTATTCGACACGTCGACGCTGGCCTGGTACTTCGGCTTGACGCCACCGGCCGCGCTGGCAGTGACGGACGCACCCAGCAGCATCGAACCGGCAACCAGGAGGGTCAGGGACTTGATGAGTTGCTTGGTCATGGTCTTCATTCCGTGGTCACCCTTTCCGGTACAGGCTTCGAGTCATTCAGGCGCGTGAACGCCGGCAGCAACAGGAATACGACCGTATAGACGGCCGGGATCAGCCAGAACTGCATCAGCAGCACGTTGCCTTCCAGCGACGTTGCCGAACAGCTGGCGGCATCTGCAGCGCAGGCCGTCCAGCGCGGCAGGTCGGCCAGCGTGATGATCGCCAGTACCGCCGCCGTCGCACCCTTGTAGAAGCCCGGCGTGCGCTCCGTGGAATAGACCCAGGAGACAAAGAAGAACAGGAAGTAGATTTCCGACATGCGCAGCGCGAACTCCGAGTAGAGACGCGTTGCCGGCTGCAGACCCAGGTAGCCCAGCACGATGAACGTGATGGCAAACAGGATCAGCAGGCCCTTGTACAGCACGCTGCGGTAGCGGATCGACTTGACCTTGTGCGTATCCAGCCACGGCAGGACCAGCAGCAGGAAGATGGCAGCACCCATGGCGATGACACCCAGCAGCTTGTCCGGTACGGCGCGGAGAATCGCGTAGAACGGCGTGAAGTACCAGACCGGCGCGATGTGCTCCGGCGTCTTCAGGCGGTCAGCCGGCTCGAAATTGGCGTGCTCCAGGAAGTAGCCGCCCATCTCCGGTGCGAAGAAGATCACCAGCGAGCAGGCCATCAGGAAGACGATGATGCCGACCAGGTCCTTGGAGGTGTAGTAAGGATGGAACGGGATGCCGTCCTTCGGAATGCCGTTCTCGTCCTTCAGCTTCTTGATCTCGACGCCGTCCGGGTTGTTCGAACCGTTGTGGCGCAGCGCCACCAGGTGGAACACCACCAGCAACAGCAGGATCAGCGGCAGTGCGATCACATGCAGCGCAAAGAAGCGGTTCAGGGTGATGTCCGAAATGTAGAAGTCACCACGGATCCACTGCGCCAGCGGCTCGCCCACTTCCGGAATCGCACCGAACAGCGAGATGATCACCTGCGCACCCCAGTAGGACATCTGGCCCCACGGCAGCAGGTAGCCGGCAAAGGCCTCGGCCATCAGGATCAGGTAGACCAGCATGCCGAATACCCACACCAGTTCGCGTGGTGCCTTGTACGAGCCGTACATCAGGCCACGGAACATGTGCAGGTAGACCACCACGAAGAACGCCGAAGCGCCGGTGGAGTGCATGTAGCGAATCAGCCAGCCCCACTCCACATCGCGCATGATGTATTCGACCGAGGCAAAAGCGTCGTCGGCCGAGGGCTTGTAGTTCATGGTCAGGAAGATGCCGGTCACCAGCTGGTTGACCAGCACGATCAGCGACAGCACGCCGAAGAAATACCAGAAGTTGAAGTTCTTCGGGGCGTAGTACTCGGTCAGCTGGCTCTTCATGAAGCTGGTGAGCGGCACGCGCTCGTCCATCCAGGCAATGAAGCGATCCCAGCCGTTGGACATGCGATCGAAGAAGTCAGGATTCGCGGACATCAGGCCTTACCTCCGTCTTCACCGATCAGCAGCGTCGTTTCGTTCAGGAACGTGTACGGCGGCACGATCAGGTTGGTCGGTGCGGGCACGCCCTGGTAGACGCGACCAGCGAGGTCGAACTTGGAGCCGTGGCAGGGGCAGAAGAAGCCACCCTTCCAGTCGGGGCCAAGGTCTTCCGGTGCCACTTCCGGGCGGTACTGCGGCGAACAACCCAGGTGGGTGCAGACCGACTCCGCGACGAAGATTTCCGGCTTGACCGAACGCAATGCGTTGGTCGCATAGCTCGGCTGCTGTTCGACCTTGGATTCCGGGTCTCGCAGGGTTTCAGCACCCAGGGCCTGGGTACGTTCCAGCATGGCCGGGGTGCGATTCACGATCGCCACGGCCTTGCCGCGCCATTCCACCTTGATGATGGCGCCCGGCTCGATCTTGCTGATATCCACTTCCACCGGGGCACCGGCCGCGCGGGCCCTGGCACTCGGTTCCATCGAAGCCACAAAGGGCACGGCCGCTGCCACAACCCCGACGCCGCCGACCACGGAGGTCGCGACAGTCAGGAAGTGACGTCGATTGAGGTCAACGCCGTCAGTACTCATCCAAAGCTCTCCTGAAACCTGGTCGTGTCTGAACCTGCCAGCCGGCAGCAGGACACGAATGCAAGCAATTGAAAAAATTCGATTTCCGGTCTCGTGTACGCAGACACGGAATGCGGCATTATACACGTCCGGCGCGCGACCTGACCATAGCAAACGGTCTCGTGTAAGCTTTGCAGCGGGGATTTTTCATCATGGGGACACGGCCATGCCGGAGGCCTGAAAACAGCCAGGGAGGCTGCGCTAAGTAGATGATGTCACTGAAAAAGTCACTGATCTTCCTGTTCCAGAGCATCACGGCCGGCCTGGCGCTGGCCTTCGTGGTCATCTGGTTGAAGCCGGAGCTGCTCGCCAATGGCGGCGCGGCCAGCACGGGTTTGCCAGCCGGCGGCGAGGTGGCTTCCTATGCCGACGCCGTGGCCATCAGCGCACCGGCCGTGGTGAACATCCACTCTGCCCGGCGCAGCCGCAATGCCATCCTCCCGTCCATCGACAACCCGGAGTTGCGACGCAGCCTGGAAGACATTCCCGGACTGGATCGCATCGAAACCACGCTGGGTTCCGGCGTGATCATCAGCCCGGATGGCTATGTCGTCACCAACAACCATGTCATCGAAGGCGCCGAGGCCATCCAGATTGCGCTGGCAGACGGCCGGGTGGCGCAGGCCGATGTGGTCGGTGTCGACCCCGATACCGACCTTGCCGTGCTGAAAGTGAACCTTTCCACCCTGCCGACGGTGTCCCTCGGTCGTTCCGATGACCTGCGGGTGGGTGATGTGGTGATGGCCATCGGCAATCCCTTCGGCGTCGGTCAGACGGTGACCCAGGGCATCATCAGTGCAACCGGGCGCAATTATCTCGGCCACTCCAATTTCGAGAATTTCATCCAGACCGATGCGGCGATCAACCCCGGCAACTCGGGTGGCGCGCTGATCAACACCCGCGGCGAAGTGATCGGCATCAGCACGGCCATTTTCTCGCGCGATGGCGGCTCCAATGGCATCGGCTTTGCGGTACCGGTCAACCTGGCGCGGGGCGTGATGCAGCAACTGGTCGAGCATGGTCGGGTGATTCGTGGCTGGCTGGGCGTGGACCCGCAGGACCTGACGCCGGAGCTGGCCGAGGCCTTCGACCTGCTCGATACGCGCGGCGTGATCGTCAAGGACGTCTACGCCGCCTCGCCCGCCGAGCGCGCCGGGCTGGAGGTCGGTGACATCATCACCCACCTGAACGACCAGCGCATCGAAGATGCCCGCAGCGGACTGGCGATTGTCGCCTCCACGCCGCCCGGCCAGTACCTGCGAATTCGCGGCGTTCGTGGCGGCGAGGTATTCGTGGTGACCGCCACGGTCACCGAGCGCAACCCGCAAGCACTGCGCTGATCGTCACGCACAAAAAAAGCCCCTTGATCGCTCAAGGGGCCATGGTCATTTGCCGGCGTCGGACGCCGCCTACTCGGGTACGCGACGAATCCTGGCGCCCAGCACCTGCAGCTTCTCCTCGATACATTCATACCCGCGATCGATGTGGTAGATGCGCTCGACTTCGGTCGTGCCTTCGGCCATCAGGCCAGCCAGCACCAGCGAGGCCGATGCACGCAGGTCGGTCGCCATCACCGGTGCCGCTTTCAATTGCTCCACGCCGGTGATGATTGCGGTATTGCCTTCCAGCTTGATGTTGGCGCCCATGCGCTGCATTTCCAGCACGTGCATGAAGCGGTTCTCGAACACCGTCTCGGTGATCGTGCCGGTGCCCTCGGCCACGGCATTCAGCGCCGTGAACTGCGCCTGCATGTCGGTCGGGAACGCCGGATACGGCGCGGTCCGCATCGACACGGCCTTGGGACGCTTGCCCTTCATGTCCAGCTCGATCCAGTCATCACCAAGGTTGAGCGTGGCGCCGGCTTCGCGCAGCTTGACCAGCACGGCATCCAGCAGATCGGGGCGGGTGTCCTTGAGCTTGACATGACCGCCCGTCATGGCCGCGGCCACCAGGTAGGTGCCCGTCTCGATACGATCCGGCAGGACCATGTATTCCGTACCAGACAGCGATTTCACGCCCTCGATGTGCAAGGTGTCGGTGCCGGCGCCGGAAATCTTCGCGCCCATCTTGTTCAGGCACTCCGCCAGGTCGACGACCTCCGGTTCGCGTGCCGCGTTTTCGATCACGGTCACGCCATCGGCCAGCGCAGCGGCCATCATCAGGTTCTCGGTACCGGTCACCGACACCGTGTCCATGACGATGCCAGCGCCCTTCAGGCGATCACACTTGGCGCGGATGTAACCACCCTCGACCTCGATGTCCGCGCCCATCGCCCGCAAGCCCTCGATATGCAGGTTGACCGGTCGCGTACCGATGGCACAGCCGCCCGGCAGGGACACTTCGGCTTCGCCATAACGGGCCAGCAGCGGCCCCAGCACCAGGATGGAAGCGCGCATGGTCTTCACCAGCTCGTACGGCGCCAGGTAGGTGTTGATGGTGGTCGGGTCGGATTCGATGCGCATGCGGTCATCGATGGTCATGCTGACACCCATGCGGCCCAGCAGTTCGATGGTGGTAGTGACGTCGTGCAGGTGCGGCACGTTGCCGACCGTCACCGGGCCATCGGCCAGCAGCGTGGCGGCAATGATGGGCAAGGTCGCGTTCTTCGCGCCGGAAATCCGGATTTCACCTTCGAGGCGCGCACCGCCTTCGATTAAAAGCTTGTCCAAGTGTGGCTCCTAAATGCGTGGGATCGAATGGCTCAGTCGGCCTCTTCGGGACTCAGCGTGCGCATCGACAGCGCATGGATCTCGCCACCCATCTTGTCGCCCAGGGCAGCATAGACCTGGCGGTGACGGGCGATGGTGTTCTGGCCTGCAAAACCGGGCGAAACGATGGTGGCTTCGAAATGCTGGCCATCGTCACCGCGGACCTCGACGCTGGCTTCCGGCAGTCCGGCCTCGATCATTCGCTGGATTTCTTCTGCTGTCATGCAACATCTCCGCTATCAGCCCTGCTGCGCCGGGCCGCCTGGCCTGCTCGCGCAGCTTCACGAGGCTGGCGATGATACCTCAATCGGCCCGCGGGCTCACGGTCGGCGTGATGCACGCCGGGATTGGCAGCAACCGCCCGGCCTCTATATCATGCGGCGTTCCCGCAACGGATAAAGACACCTGATGCTGCTATCCATCACTGCCATCATTGCCGGCTTCGTTCTCCTCGTCTGGGGTGCGGACCGCTTTGTCGAAGGCGCCGCCGCCACTGCGCGGGATCTCGGCGTGCCGCCGCTCATCGTCGGCCTGACCATCGTCGGCTTCGGCACCTCGGCGCCGGAAATCCTGGTCTCGATGATGGCAGCAATTGGCGGCAATCCGGCACTGGGCATGGGCAATGCCATCGGGTCGAACATCACCAATATCGCGCTGATTCTCGGCCTGACCGCCGTGTTCACGCCGCTGTACGTTCGCTCGGCCACGTTGAAACGGGAATTGCCGCTGCTGCTGACCATCATGATCGCGTCGATCGCCCTGCTGCTTGACGGCAGCATGGACCGCATCGACGGCGTGCTGCTGCTCGCCGCGCTGGCCGGCTTCCTGGTCTGGCTGATCAAGCTGGGCAGGGACACCAAGGCGAGCGACCCCTTGATTGCCGAATTCACGGAAGAAATCCCGGCCGACATGCCGCTGCCGCGCGCCATCACCTGGACCGTGGTCGGGCTGGTGGTGCTGCTGGCGAGTTCACGCATGCTGGTGTGGGGTGCAGTGAATATCGCCGAGACCTTCGGGGTCAGCGACCTGATCATCGGCCTGACCATTGTCGCCATCGGCACCAGCCTGCCCGAACTGGCCGCGTCGATCGTCGCGGCGAAGAAGAACGAGCATGACATTGCCATCGGCAACGTGCTGGGTTCGAACGTCTTCAACCTGCTGGCGGTGATGGGCCTGCCGGGTGCGATTGCCCCCGGGCCCATTCCCCCCGAAATGCTGACCCGCGACTTCCCCATCATGATGGGCCTGACGCTGCTGTTCTTCGGCCTCGCCTACGGCATTGGCGGCCCGGGCAAGATCAGTCGCCCCATGGGCGGGGTACTGCTGGCCCTTTTCGGTGCATACCAGCTCATCCTCTATTTCGGTATCCTCACCTGACAAACCTGGCGTGCCGCCCTGGACCAGGGCACCAGGAAGAACAACAAGAGGGGCACCATGACTGATCGCAAATCGCCGCCCGATTTCGTGGCAAACGCACAGGCCGTCATCAACGTCGAGCGCGACGCGCTGACGGCACTGTCCGATCGCCTCGGCAAGGATTTCGAAACGGCCTGCGAAATCTGCCTGGCCTGCACGGGCCGCATCGTCGTGGTCGGCATGGGCAAGTCCGGCCATATCGGATCGAAGATCGCCGCCACGCTGGCGAGCACGGGCAGCCCGGCATTTTTCGTGCACCCGGGCGAGGCATCACATGGCGATCTCGGCATGATTACCGGTGGCGATGTTGTCATTGCGATCTCCAATTCCGGAGAAACCGGCGAGATCCTGACGATCCTCCCGCTGATCAAGCGGCTCGGCGTGCCGCTGATCGGCATGGCTGGCAACCCCGCGTCGACACTGGCAACCACGGCGACCGTGAACCTTGATGTCAGCGTGGACAAGGAAGCCTGCCCGCTGAACCTGGCACCGACTGCCAGCACCACGGCCGCACTTGCCATGGGCGACGCCCTGGCGGTCGCGCTGCTCGAAGCGCGTGGTTTCACCGCGGAAGATTTTGCCCGTTCGCATCCCGGCGGGTCGCTGGGACGTCGCCTGCTGCTGCATGTCTCAGACCTCATGCACAGCGGTGATGCCGTACCGCGAGTCAATGGTGACGTACTGCTGAGCGAAGCGCTGGTGGAAATGTCAGCCAAGGGCCTGGGCATGACAGCCATCCTCGATGACGACAGCAACGTCATCGGTGTCTATACCGACGGTGACCTGCGCCGGACCCTCGACAGGAAGCTCGATGTGCACGCCACCAAGGTGCGCGATGTCATGACGCCAGGCGGCAAGCAGGTAGCCCCGGGCATACTCGCCGGTGAAGCGCTGAAGATCATGGAAGACAGCAAGATCAACGGCCTGCTGGTCGTGGACCACGATGGCCGCCTGGTCGGCGCACTCAACATGCACGACCTGCTCCGCGCAGGCATCGTCTGAAACCGGGAACTGCAATGGACATTCGCAAGCTGCACGACATAGCTGCCCGGATTCGCCTCGCCGTGTTCGACGTCGACGGCGTGTTCACCTCCGGACATCTCTACTACACCGCCGACGGCGAGAGCATGAAGGTATTCCATGTTCGCGATGGCTACGGCATCAAGGCGTTGATGGCCGCCGGGGTCAAAGTCGGCATCATCACCGGTCGCAACTCGCCGATCGTCAACACCCGCATGGAAGAGCTCGGCATCCGGCACATCATTCGCAATCGCGAAGACAAGGGGTCGGCGCTCCAGGAGTTGCTGGACGAACTGGGGATTCCCGCCTCGGAAACTGCCTACATGGGTGATGACCTGCCGGACATCTCCGCACTGGAGATGGTGGCACTGCCGGCAACCGTGAGAAATGCCGATCAGGCAGTCATTCGCAAGTGTGTCTGGCGTTCCGGCAAGGATGGTGGTGACGGTGCCGTCCGTGAATTCACGGACCTCCTGCTTGCTGCCCGTCTCGATTCGGCATGATCGACACCCGCGGACTTGCCTTCACCGTGCTGCTGGCTGCTGCCATTGGCAGTTACTGGTGGCTGAGCCAGCAGGCTGGCAACCAGCCCGACAGTGATGAACAGGCACGACAACCGGACAGCTACTTTACCGACCTGCTGATCACCAGCCATGACGCCGACGGCCTGCCGGGCAGCTTCCTGCGAGCGCGCCGGGCCGAGCATTTTCCCGACGATCCATACATTTATCTCGCAGACCTCCATAGTGTCGCCGAGCTCGATGAGGCACGCTGGGAACTGAGCGCGCCAAGCGGCAGACTGGACAGTGAAACCGAGATCCTGGAAGCCCGTGGCGATGTCGAACTCAGCAAGGCGGGCAACGACCAGAAGCTGACCCTTGAAACCAGCCACATTGTTTTCGACCCGGGCAAGGAAGTCGCCCGATCCGACGAAGCCGTGCTGATTCGCCAGGGAGAAAGCAGCATTCGCGGAGAAGGCCTGCTGGTGGACATGCAAAGACAATACATCGCCATCGAACGCGAGGTAGTAGCACGTTATGCCAAGAAATAGTCCTGTTCTCCTGCTCCTGCTGATCCTGGCCGCCAGCCCGCTCGAAGGGTTTGCTGGCGACCAGGTTGTTGCGGCTGGCGCCGACGAGCTGCTGGTCACCGCCGACGGCTTCGAAGCCGACATTGCGAATGGTGTGTCGAAGTTCGTCGGCAACGCGCGAATCCAGCGCGGCACGCTGGACATTCGTGCTGACGAAATTCGCCTTGCAACCAGCGAAGGGGAAGTCGAAGCCGCAACCCTGGTCGGCAGCCCGGTCCGCTTCAGCCAGGCACCTACCGGCAAGCCCCCGGTGGCCGGCGAGGCAAGGCGTCTCGAGTACGATGCGGCCAACGACGTCGTCACGCTGACCGGCAAGGCCTGGCTGACCCAGGGGAGTGACCGTTTCGAAGGCGAAACCATTCGCTACGACCTCGATACACGCACGGTACTGGCCCAATCCAACAAGGAAACACCGGAACGGGTGCGGTTCATCCTGACACCACGGAAGAAGGCCGCCGACAAGCCGCAAGCAGCGTCGGCAGACAAGGAACAACCATGACCGTAGCCGGCAACAAGCTCGAAGCCCGCGACCTGGTGAAGCGCTACAAGGAGCGCACCGTGGTCAATGGCGTGTCGCTGACCGTCAATGCCGGCGAGATCGTCGGCCTGCTCGGCCCCAACGGGGCTGGCAAGACCACCTCCTTCTACATGATCGTCGGCCTGGTGCCACGCGATGGCGGCAGTGTATTGCTGGATGGCACCGACATCTCCGGACAACCGGTGCATTCGCGTGCCCAGGCCGGCGTCGGCTACCTGCCCCAGGAGGCCAGCGTCTTCCGCAAGCTGAGTGTGGAAGCCAACATCATGGCCATTCTCGAAACCCGGCGGGACCTCGACAAGACCCAGCGCCGGGACAAGCTGGAGACCCTGCTGGAGGAGCTCAATATTGGCCATATCCGCCAGTCGGCAGGCATCGCCCTGTCCGGCGGCGAACGCCGGCGGGTGGAAATTGCCCGCGCGCTGGCCGCCGATCCCCGCTTTGTGCTGCTGGATGAACCGTTCGCCGGTGTCGACCCGATCTCGGTCATCGATATCCAGCGCATCGTCACCCACTTGAAAGAACGCGGTATCGGCGTCCTGATTACCGACCACAATGTGCGCGAAACCCTGGGAATCTGCGAGCGGGCCTACATAATCAGCGAAGGCCAGGTCATAGCCGAGGGTAATTCTTCACAAATACTTGAAAATCAACAGGTTAGGAAAGTTTACCTCGGCGACGATTTTCGGCTATAACTAACAGTGAGAGAGGGCAGCACGAGCCTTCTCCTGCCCGGCCAGCGATTCGGTCGGGATCGCAAGCGAGGAGTGCAGTATCCGATGAGAGCGTCGCTTCAGCTGCGGCTCGGCCAGCAGCTCGCCATGACGCCGCAGTTGCGGCAGGCGATCGGCCTATTGCAGCTGTCCGCACTCGAACTCCAGCAGGAAATACGCCAGACACTCGAGGCCAACGTGATGCTCGAGGTCGATGCCGAACCCCTCGGCCCCAATTCCGAAGCCGATATCGAGCTCGCCGAGCATGTCCCCGACCCTGCCGATGACGGCGCATCCGATGGCGAGTGGGAACTGCCCGACGGGGGCCTGGGCGACGAGTGGCCGGATCATGACGGCGGGCAGTTTTCCGGTGGCGACTTCAATACCCTCGAGAACTATGCGGATGCCGCACCTGACCTGAAAGACCACCTTGCGCAGCAGATTCGCTTTGCTCGCCTGCCGGACGCCGAAGCACAACTGGCCGCAGCCATCATCGAGAGTCTCGAGGACGACGGCTACCTGCGCGAACCCCTCGACGAGCTTGCAGCTGCAGAGAACCAGCCCGTCGAGCTGGCAGAAGAAGTGCTGGCCCGGATCCAGCTGCTCGACCCCCCGGGCGTCGGAGCCCGCAACCTGTCGGAATGCCTGCTCGCCCAGCTCCGCCTGAAATCGCCGGGACCAGGGCGTGAACTGGCCATGCGCATTGTCGAGCGGCATCTTGAACAGATGGCCCGGCAATCGACGGCCGCACTGGCAGCCGCCTGCGGCAGTGACCTCGACATGGTTGAAGAAGCCCTCGCCATGATTCGCGAGCTGGACCCGAAACCGGGTGATGCCATCGGCGAACAACGCAACGACTACGTGATTCCCGACCTGTTGCTGATTCGCAACAAGGGTCGCTGGCAGGTCGAGCTGAATGTCCGAATCCTGCCGCGTGTCCGTCTCAATACCCAGTATGTCCGCCTTATGCGACAGGCCTCGGACAAGAGCCCGGAGATGCAGGCGCAATTGCAGGAGGCCCGCTGGCTGATACGCAGCCTGTCGGTCCGCAATGACACGCTTTCCCGGGTGGCTGCGCTCGCGGTCGATGCCCAGCAGGACTATTTCGACAATGGCGATGAAGCCATGCGCCCCTTGCTGCTGAAGGACGTTGCCGAGCAAGCCGAGGTGCACGAGTCGACCGTTTCCCGGGTCACCGCCAACAAGTACCTGCACACGCCTCGCGGCACCATCCCGTTGAAATTCCTGTTTTCGCAACCATTACAGAACAAGGATGGAGCGGAAACGTCGCCGGTGGCCGTGCGCGCGGTCATCCGCAACATGATCCAGAACGAGAATCCGTCCCGACCGATGAGTGATCGCCGCATTGCCGACGAGCTGACGGAACGGGGCATCGAGGTGGCGCGAAGAACCGTCACCAAGTACCGGGAAGCCATGCGCATCCCGGCTTCATATCTGAGGAAGAGTGTCGATACAGGCACCCGCAATCAACCTGTAACCAGGTAAGGAGTGGACCATGCAAGTGAATATCACCGGTCATCATGTCGACGTCACGGACGCCCTCCGATCTTATGTGGATACCAAGCTGGAAAAACTGGAGCGACATTTCGATCACATCGTTGATGTCCACGTCATCCTTACGGTGGAAAAACAGCAGCACAAGGCCGAGGCCAGCCTGCATCTCAAGGGCCATCATCTCTATGCGGAGTGCATCCAGGACGACATGTACGCATCCATTGACGGCCTGATCGACAAGATGGACCGCCAGGTGGTCAAGCAGAAAGAAAAATTCAAGGACCACCACCAGAAGGAAGCCCACAAGTACGCACAAATGTGACGTACGACCCGTACCTTGTCACGAGGCGGCCAATGGCCGCCTTTTTTTGCCCTCCGCGCGCCGGACCCGTCTTTCGTTTGGCTGGAAAAGCGGCCACAATGAACATCGAAAACATGGAATGTCGACGATGCAACTTTTCCTGGTCAGCGGCCTCAGTGGCTCGGGCAAATCGGTAGCCCTGAATACCTTCGAAGATCAGGGCTTCACCTGCATCGACAACCTGCCGGTGCGCCTGCTGAAGACCTATGCCGAGGAAGAATTGCTGGGCAGTGGTGGTCCGTCACGCCGGATCGCCATCGGCATCGACGTCCGCGCCGGCGCCAGCGAGATGCGTGACATCCCGGAGCTGGTCAACAACTTGCGTGACGAAAACATCGATTGCCGCATCATCTACCTGACCACCGATACCGATCACCTGATTCGCCGTTACAACGAAACGCGCCGCATGCATCCGCTGGGCCGTGCCCGCTCCGGTGACAGCCTCGGCATCGAGAAGGCCATCGAAGCTGAGCGAGAACTGCTCGACCCGATTGCCGATCATGCTGACCTGATGATCGATACCACCGGCATGAACGTCCACGAACTGCGCCAGCTGCTGAAAGCCCGGTTGCAGGAAGGGAGTCAGCAGAAACTTTCATTGCTGTTCCACTCCTTCGGCTTCAAGCACGGAGCGCCGCGCGATGCCGATTTCGTATTCGATGTCCGCGTGCTGCCGAACCCCTACTGGATCGAGGAACTTCGACCGCTCAGCGGCCGGGATCCGGAGATCACCAGCTATTTGCTGGAGCAGAAACCTGTCCGCGACATGCTGGAAGACATCATTCGTTTTCTCGAACATTGGCTGCCGGGTTTCGAGAAAGCCGATCGTGACTACCTCACCATCGCCATCGGTTGCACAGGCGGCAGGCACCGTTCGGTGTTCATCGCCGATCAGCTTGGTCGGCACTTTGCGCCTCATTACCCGAACACCACCGTGCGCCATTCCACCCTGTCCGAAGTGCTTTATGGCGAACAGCTGTCACTGCTGTCGAACAACAACTGACGCCTTCCCGTACCCTGGACGCGATGGACTCGAACCGGGGCAGCCGCTAAACTCGCGGCAGTTGCAAGCACGGTCTCGCTGCCAGTCGGTATCGGGATAGCTAGTCAGGACACCACGCAAACAGGGGACTCTTGCATGTCGGAAGCCGCATCCAGCGTCAGCTCCGCCAGCCGCCTCGAGCTGATTCGCGAGGCGCTGGAGTCCGGCACGCTGCGCAGCGTGCGGCGCATGATGCATTCCCTGCACCCCGCCGAAATCGCCCACCTGCTCGAATCGCTGCGTCCCGCCGAACGTGAAATCGTCTGGGAGCTGGTCGACGCCGAAGACGATGGCGAGGTCCTGCTGCACGTCAATGACGAGGTCCGTGGCGGCCTGATTCGCGGCATGGATGCCGAGGAACTGATTGCGGCAACCGAAGACCTCGATATCGACGATCTCGCCGACCTGTTTGCCGACTTGCCGGAGCAGGTCACGCAGCAGCTGATGCGCTCGATGGACGAGCAGAACCGTCGCCTGCTGACCGATGTGCTGGCCTACCCGGAGGACAGCGCCGGCGGCCTGATGAACACCGACACGGTGACCATCCGCCCGGACGTCACCCTTGACGTGGTATCCCGCTACCTGAGGCTGCACGAAAGCATTCCCGAAGACACCGACCGGCTGTTCGTGGTGAACCGCTATGGTCGCCTGCTTGGCACCCTGAGCCTTGCCCGGACCCTGGTCACGGATCCCCAGACGACGGTTGCCGAAGTCATGGATACGGAGGTCAAGGGCATTCTTGCAGAAACCCCGACCACCGAAGTCGCCAAGACCTTCGAGGACCGCGACCTGGTGTCCGCGCCCGTGGTCGACGAAGAAGGCGTCTTGCTGGGTCGTATCACCATCGACGACGTGGTCGACGTCATCCGCTCCGAAGCGGAGCATTCATTGATGGTCATGGCCGGCCTGGACGAGGAAGACGACATGTTCGCGCCGGTGGCCCGCAGCGCCCGCCGCCGCGCCGTGTGGCTGGGCATCAACCTGGCTACGGCATTCCTAGCGTCGTGGGTGGTCGGCCTGTTCCAGGCCACCATCAACGAGGTCGTCGCACTGGCCGTGTTGATGCCGGTCGTCGCCAGCATGGGTGGCATTGCCGGCAGCCAGACACTGACCATCATCATCCGCGGCCTGGCACTCGGCCAGGTCGAGAAATCCAACGCCCGGCTGCTGATGATCAAGGAACTGTCCGTGGCAGCCCTGAATGGCCTTGCCTGGGCGCTGGTCGTCGCCAGCGTGGCCGCCCTCTGGTTCAATTCGGTGCCGCTGGGCGCCATCATCGCGGCAGCATTGATCATCAACATGCTGACCGCCGCCTTTGCCGGTGTCGGCATTCCCCTGCTGCTCAAGCGCCTGGGTATCGACCCGGCACTGGCCGGCAGCGTCGTACTGACCACCATCACCGACGTCATCGGCTTCACGGCCTTCCTGGGGCTCGGGGCGATTTACCTTACCTGAGGCTCGGGCGTCGCAGCCTCAGCCTTTGTCGCATCCGCCAGCACGTTGGGCAGGAACGGTTCCAGCAGATGGCGCCGTTCATGCGCATCCCGGTATCCCAGCTCTATCAGCTCGCGACAGTAGTCGCCATCGAAGAGAAGATAGGAGAGCAACTGCGCTCCCTTCGGTCCGGTCGCACCCAGCAGGCGCAGCAGCACCCGCATGGTGCGCGGGATGTCACGGATGTGACGTTCGGCTATGTCGCGAATGTCCTGGCTCGGCACCATGACCGCCACATCGATTTCCGACAGCGGCCGCAGCGAACCACGCGGCTTGCGGCCGATCTGCCTCACCAGCTCGTTGATGCGCCGAAGGCGTTCGATATCGGTGTACAGCGCATCCATGAACAGCGAGTCGAGAATGTAGCCGCCGATCTCGCCGAAGGTCGGATAACCGACAACCGACTGGCTGCGCACCGCATTGTAATCCTCGTTGCGCGTGCCAATGACCAGCAAGCGCGTTGCGCCTAGATGAATGGCCGGGCTGAGCGGTGCGGCCTGGCGCATCGAGCCGTCGCCGAAGTACTCGTTGCCGATGCGTTGAGCCGGGAAAATGATCGGCAATGCCGACGATGCCATGACGTGATCGAGGGATATGTCGGCCATCACGCCGTCACGGCGGGTTCGTGACCAGGAAACCAGGCCCTGTCGCCCCTGGAAGAACGTGACCGAGCGTGCCGAGGTATAGCCGGCCGCCGTGACACCCACGGCATCCAGGATACCGGTATCGATGGCCTGCTGGATGCGCGGCAGTCGCATGTGCAGCTCCATCAGCTGGCGCAATGGCCGGTTATCGAGGATTGACGGTGGAGCAAACCGGGGATGCCGCATGAGCAACAACCACAGCAACCAGCGACCGGTGGTACGCAGCATGGTGCTCGTGTCGCTACGGAAAATCTTGCTGACGGTCAGGTTCGACCAGACAGCTTCCAGGTGTGATACGGAATCGCGAAAGCTTGCGGCACGACTGGCCAGCAGCAGCGTATTCAAGGAGCCGGCGGAAGTCCCGGTGATGACGGGAAACGGCAGGCGAGCGTCCTTCTCGACCCAGGACGCCATCGCCTTGAGTACACCGACCTGGTAGGCCGCGCGGGCACCACCACCCGTCAGTATCAATCCCGAAGTGTGCTTTTCATCCTCGATCATGTGGCTATTGTGCCTCGAAAGGCGCGTGACGGTACATACGAGGGGACTGAAGGAAAACTTCGACAGCGTGGCTGGCTGCAGCCAGCTGCCGCGACAGGCCTTTTGTGACACGCATTCTCGAAAAGCGGCCAGTACTTGCGCTATGCTCGTAGGCCGACTTGCAGGCAGCGGTCTCGACATGCAGAAAATCGTGGTTCTCAACACCAAGGGTGGATGCGGCAAGACCACCATTGCCACCAACCTGGCGGCTCGCTTTGCCATGTCCGATTACCAGACGACGCTGATGGACCAGGATTCGCAGGGCTCGTCCATGCGCTGGCTTTCAAAGCGTTCCGAGGACCTGCCCTTCGTCAACGGTATCGCAGCCTACCAGCGCAACCTTGGCGTGACTCGCAGCTGGCAGCTGCGCGTACCCACGCAGACCGAGCGGCTGGTCATCGATACGCCGGCAGCGCTGGACCCGCAAGGATTGACCGAAGTCACCCGCAATGCGCATGCCGTCATCATTCCGGTCATGCCATCGGATATCGACATACATGCCGCTTCGCGTTGCATTTCCGACCTGCTGCTCATCGCCAAGCTGGATCGCCGCGAAGACCGCATTGCCGTGGTGGCCAACCGCGCCAGGCAGCGCACCCGGATGTTCCGCTCGCTGGAAAAGTTTCTCACCAGCCTGCATATCCCCTTCGTGACTGCTTTTCGTGACACGCAGAATTACGTGCGCTGCTCCGAAAAGGGTATCGGCATTTACGAGCTGGCAGATGCCCGCGCCGACGCCGACCGGGAAGACTGGGACAAGCTGATGGAGTGGATTGCGCAACGCCCGCCAAGTGCAGCCCAGGTCATCAATGGCCCGCGGGTCGTTCGAAGTACGCTATAGTACCCGCTGTTCATCAAGTCCGACTGGCAGGCACTCGATTGCCGGCGGCGCATCCACCAGCACGACACCTACCCCCGCAACAGGAGAACGCCATGCGCGCATTCCGAAAGACTTTCCTGTACACCCTGATCGCTTCCGCCCTGCTGAGTGCCGGCGCACTGGCAGGCGGTATCGAAGTCGGACAGCAGGCACCTGAATTCAAGCTCCAGGACCAGAACCTGGAGTGGCAGTCACTGTCCGATTACCGCGGACAATGGGTCGTCCTCTATTTCTACCCCAAGGATGACACGCCCGGTTGCACCACCGAGGCCTGCAATTTCCGCGACGAGATATTCCGTTTCAAGGCGCTCGGTGCCGCCGTGCTTGGCGTGAGCATGGACGACGTCGAATCACACCAGGCGTTTGCCGAGAAATACTCCCTGCCCTTCCCGCTGCTGGCAGATACCGAAGGCAAGGTGGCCAAGGCCTATGACGCCGTTGATTCCTATATCGTCTTCGAAACAGCCAATCGCGAGACCTTCATCATCAACCCGCAGGGAGAGATCTTCCATCACTACGAAGACGTCGACCCCGACGTGCATGCCGAAGAAGTGCTCGAATTGCTGAAGGCGAATGCCGCTACGGCAACAGAGGCAGGCTGATACGAAGCGCGACGGGCTGGCCGCTCAGTTCGACTGGCCAGCCCAGGTCTTCAGGCTGACAGCCATTTCGACCCGGTTCCGACCTTCGCGCTTGGCCTTGTAAAGCGCGTGGTCGGCCGCCCGGATGATGCGCCGGGCGGCTACACGCTCGTCCCCCATGGTGGTTGCCACACCTACACTGACGGTGACATTCATCTTGATGGAATCGATCAGGAAAGGCTCGGCCGCCACGGCGCGGCGGACACGCTCGCCCACCTCCATCGCATTGGCCCGGCCGCAACGCGGCAGCACCGTGAGAAATTCCTCACCACCGAACCGACCTGAGAGGTCGTAGGAACGCAATGCGACCTTGAGACGCTGCGCGACACTGGACAGGACCTTGTCGCCCATCTGGTGGCCGAAGTGCTCGTTGATCTGTCGCAGGTTGTCGATGTCCGTGAGGAGGACGGAAAGAGGGGTCTCGTCGCGCGCCGCGCGGTCCAGCTCGTGCTGCGCGGTTTCAAGAATGAGCCCGTGGGAATACAGCCCGGTCACCTGGTCATGCGAGGCAACCGTTGCCACCTTCCCTGCCAGTTCTCCCAGCTTCTTCCAGAGTGCCAGGCGCAATTTCAGTTCGTCAGCCTGGATCGGCTTGGCAATGCAGTCATCCACCGACAATGCCAGCGCCTTGCGTGCGTGGTCGTTGTCGACCTGGCTGTTGATCAGGATCTTGATCGTGTTTTCGAACACGGCACTTTTCGCCAGGTGCTCGAAGAGGTGCGCGGCTCCCTTGCCTCGCAGCAACTCGTCAACCAGGATGATTTCCATGGATGGCAGCGCATCCAGCGCATCGATAGCCTCGTCCGTGCTGTCGACCGACAGCGTCTGGAATCCCGCAGTCAGCAGTGCGGTTTCGAGTTCTCGCCGAGTGTGCGGTTCGTCGCTGGCAATCAGCGCCTTGCGCGCCACCTTGCCCATGGCCGACTCCCTCGGCTGATCTTCTTTCCTGCGACCTTTCATACCAGCAGTCTAACCCAGTTGACGGACGCGACAAGCCACCCCTGCCCTTTCGGAATCCCGGTGCAGGGCAGCCTGGCCTGGCTCAATCGTCGGATTCGTGTTCGCCCACCTTGAGAATCTTGAGTGCATTGGTGCCACCGGCAACCCCGGTGAAATCACCCTTGGTGATGATCACGAAATCATCCTTCTGCACTGCCCCCATGGCGACCAGGCGATTGGTGGCATCCGCCAGGATCTTGTTCGGATGCGAATGGATTATGTCGAATTCGACAGGGTAAACGCCCCGGTACAGGGTCACGCGTCGCCGGGTGGCCTCGTGGCGGGTCATGGCATAGATCGGGATGCCCGAGCGGATGCGCGACATCCACAGCGCGGTCGATCCGGACTCGGTCAGGGACATGATCGCGCCCACGCCCAGGTGATTGGCCGTGTACATGGCCGCCATGGCAATGGCCTCGTCGACGCGTTCGAAATGGCTGTTCAGGCGATGCTTGGAGCGCTGGGTCATGCGCTGTTTCTCCGCCCCGACGCAGACACGCGCCATGGCCTCGACCGTCTTTACCGGGTACTTGCCGGCGGCGGTTTCCGCCGACAGCATGACGGCATCGGTACCGTCCATGACCGCATTGGCAACGTCCAGCACCTCGGCTCGGGTGGGAACCGGGTTGTTGATCATCGACTCCATCATCTGGGTGGCCGTGATCACAACGCTGTTCAGGTCGCGGGCCACGTGGATGATCTTTTTCTGCACGGCCGGGAGTTCGGCATCGCCGATTTCGACAGCAAGGTCGCCGCGCGCAATCATCACGGCATCCGAGGCCTCGACGATCTCCTCGATGCGATCGACTGCCTCGGCCCTTTCGATCTTGGCGATGATGCCGGCGCGGGATCCGGTATCCCAGACGAGATCACGGGCCAGTTGCACGTCGTTGGCGTCGCGAGGGAAGGAAATGGCGACGTAATCCACGTCGAGATCGGCCGCCAGCTTGATATCGGCCTTGTCCTTGTCGGTCAATGCCGGCGCACTCAGGCCACCGCCCTGGCGATTGATGCCCTTGTTGTTGGACAGTCGACCGCCGACCTCGACGGTGCAGTGCACCTGCCTGCCAGACACCTTCTCGACTTCCAGGACGATCAGGCCGTCATCGAGCAACAGGCGGTCGCCCGGCGCAACATCATCCGGCAATTCCTTGTAGGTGATACCGACCGCGGTATCCGTGCCTGCGGTCTCGTCTAGCTCGGCATCCAGCACGAAGGACGCGCCGTCAACGAGCTCCGTGAAGCCGGCGGCGAACTTGCCAATCCGGATCTTCGGACCCTGCAGGTCGGCAAAGACACCCACCGCCTTGCCGGTCGTCTTCGATGCTTCGCGGACGCGATTCATCCGTCCCCGGTGGTCGTCCGGCGAGCCGTGCGACAGGTTCAGGCGACAGACATCGACACCGGCCTCGATGAGTTTCTCGAGCACGCCCGGTGCATCCGTCGCCGGCCCCAGTGTTGCGATGATCTTGGTCCGTCTTGCCACTGCACTTTCCCCTTTGTGCCTGTCTCTTCCGTTGACCAAAAAAAGCCCCGCAACCGCGGGGCTTGTTCGAACATCAGGCCACCTTGGCGCGTTCTTCCAGTATAGCCACCGCCGGCAGCGTCTTGCCTTCCAGGAACTCCAGGAACGCTCCGCCACCGGTAGAAATGTAGGAGATCTGGTCAGCCACACCGTATTTGTCGACCGCGGCCAGGGTGTCGCCACCGCCCGCAATCGAGAAGGCCGACGAATCGGCGATCGCCTGTGCCAGCGTGCGCGTGCCCTCGCCGAACTGGTCGAACTCGAACACGCCAACCGGACCGTTCCAGACGATGGTACCCGCCTTGCGCAGGATATCCGCGAGGTACTCGGCGGTATCCGGGCCGACATCCAGGATCATGTCGGTCTCGCCGACGTTTTCGACGGTCCGCACATCAGCCTCGGCGTCACCGGAGAATTCCTGTGCAACGACAACATCGCTGGGTACGGGTATCTCGCCACCCTTGGCAGCAGCAGCTTCGGTCAGGCGCCTGGCCTCCGGGATCAGGTCGGCTTCACACAGCGATTTGCCGACATTATGGCCGGCTGCCGCAATGAAGGTGTTCGCAATGCCACCACCCACGATCAGCTGGTCCACTTTCTTCGACAGCGCATCCAGCACGGTCAGCTTGGTCGACACCTTGCTCCCGCCGACAATGGCAACCATCGGGCGGGCCGGGTTTTCCAGTGCACGACCCAGTGCATCCAGCTCGTTGGCCAGCAGCGGGCCTGCAGCCGCAACCGGCGCGAACTTCGCCACACCATGCGTCGAAGCCTGGGCACGGTGCGCGGTGCCGAAGGCGTCCATGACATAGACGTCACACAGCGCCGCCATCCTCTTTGCCAGTGCATCGTCGTTCTTCTTTTCACCGGCATTGAAGCGGACGTTTTCGCAAAGCACGACGTCACCGTCTTCCAGCTCGACACCGTCCAGCCAGTCCTTCTCCAGGCGCACCTTCACACCCAGCAGCTCGGTCAGGCGCTCCGCAACCGGGGCCAGCGAAAATTCCTCGGCGTAGACACCTTCTTCAGGACGTCCGAGGTGCGACATCAGCATCGTCTTCGCGCCCTGCTCCATCGCCAGCTTGATGGTCGGCAGTGCGGCACGGATGCGCGCATCCGAAGTGACCTTGCCGTCGGCGACCGGCACGTTCAGGTCTTCGCGAATCAGTACGCGCTTTCCCTTGAGATCGAGGTCGGTCATGTTGGTGATGTTCATTGCATTGCTTCCATTTGATTCAAAAAGAGCGAATCCGCCGAAGCGGATTCGCTCGTAACACGCATCAGTACGACTTACTTCGCATTGAAGAGCGCAACCGTCGTATCCAGCATGCGGTTGGAGAAGCCCCACTCGTTGTCATACCAGGAGCAGACCTTGACCAGCTTGCCTGCAACCTTGGTCAGCGTTGCATCGTAGGTGCTCGACGCCGGATCGTGGTTGAAGTCGATCGATACCAGCGGGCCATCGCTGTAGTTCAGGATGCCCTTCAGCGCGCCGTTGGAGGCCTTCTTCAGGATGTCGTTCACTTCCTCGACCGTGGTATCGCGCTTGGCGACGAAGGCGAGATCGACAATGGACACGTTGATGGTCGGCACGCGCATGGCGTAACCATCCAGCTTGCCGTTCAGTTCCGGCATCACCAGGCCGACAGCCTTGGCCGCGCCGGTGGAGGTCGGGATCATCGACATGGTGGCCGAACGGGCACGACGCAGGTCCTTGTGGAACACGTCGGTCAGCACCTGGTCGTTGGTGTAGGCATGGATGGTGGTCATCAGGCCGGTGTCGATGCCGATCTCGTCGTGCAGCGGCTTGACCAGCGGTGCCAGGCAGTTGGTGGTGCACGAAGCGTTCGAGATGACGGTATCCGAAGCCTTCAGGGTGTCGTGGTTGACGCCATAGACAATCGTCGCGTCGACGTCATTGCCGCCGGGGGCGGAAATGATCACCTTCTTGGCACCACCCTGCAGGTGGGCCGAAGCCTTTTCCTTGCTGGCAAAGAAGCCGGTGCATTCCATGACCACATCGACGCCCAGCTCGCCCCAGGGCAGCTTGGCCGGATCGCGCTCGGCCAGCACCTTGATCTTGTCGCCGTTGACGACCATGTGCTCGCCCTCGACCGACACATCGCCCGGGAACTTGCCGTGCGCAGTGTCGAAGCGGGTCAGGTGGGCATTGGTTTCCGCATCACCCAGGTCATTGATCGCCACGATCTGGATTTCGCCGGTGCGCCCGGATTCGTACAGCGCGCGCAGTACGTTGCGGCCAATGCGGCCATAACCATTGATCGCTACCTTGATCGCCATGTCTCTATCTCCCAATCAGTGAAGTCAAAAAATCAGTTCAACAATGCTTTTGCCTGCTTCACGACATTGTCCGTCGTGAAGCCGAAGTACTCGAATACCGCCTTGGCCGGTGCGGACTCGCCGAAGCGGTCCAGGCCGATGACGCGACCCTCGGTGCCGACGAATCGCCACCACCCGTCAGTGACACCGGCTTCGACAGCCAGGCGCCTGGTCACTTCACGCGGCAGGACCGATGCGCGATACGCCTCGTCCTGCTGGTCGAACACCTTGGTATTCGGCATCGACACGACACGCACGGCGGTTCCATCCGCCGCCAGCTGCTCGGCGGCCTGCATGCACAGTTCCACTTCGGAACCCGTGCCGATCAGGATCAGTTCCGGCATGCCTTCGCAGTCCTTGAGAATGTAGCCGCCCTTGGCGATGTTCTCGACGGCATCCTTGCTGCGCGGCATGTAGGGCAGGCCCTGGCGCGACAGCGCGAGCACGCTCGGACCGTCACGGCGCTCGACCGACTGCTGCCAGGCGACCGCGGTTTCGACCGTGTCACAGGGGCGCCACACCGAGACATTCGGAATCAGGCGCAGCGAAGCGACATGCTCCACCGGCTGGTGGGTCGGGCCGTCTTCGCCCAGGCCAATGGAATCATGGGTCAGGACGTGCACGACGCCCTGCTTCATGATGCCGGCCATGCGAATGGCATTGCGCGAATAATCCGAGAACACCAGAAAGGTGCCGCCGTAGGGAATGAACCCGCCGTGCAGGCTCATGCCGTTCATCGCGGCAGCCATGCCGAATTCGCGCACGCCGTAGAACAGGTAGTTGCCGGAGGCGTCGTCGGCACTGATTGCCTTGGACCCCTTGAAGAAGGTGTTGTTGGAGCCGGTCAGGTCCGCCGAACCACCGACCATCTCCGGCAGTGCCGGGCCGATGATGTTCAAGGCCATTTCCGAGGCCTTGCGCGTGGCGACCTTGTCCTGGCCTTCCAGCATGGTTTTAACGAGCTCGCTGCACTTGGCCTGCCAGTCCCTGGGCAGCGCGCCCTGCATGCGGCGGGTGAATTCGGCAGCCAGTTCCGGATGGTCTTCGGCATAGCGTGCAAACTTCACATCCCAGTCGTTTTCGGCAGCCTGGCCCTTTTCCTTCGCATCCCAGCCGGCGTAAATCGACTCGGGAATGTCGAAAGGACCGTGCTCCCAACCAAGCTCCTTGCGAGAGGCCGCCACCTCGTCTTCACCCAGCGCGGCACCATGCACGCCCTCGGTACCGGCCTTGTTCGGCGAGCCGAAGCCGATGACGGTCTTGGCACAGATCAGGGTCGGTTTGTTCGTCTCGGCTTTCGCCTTCTCGATGGCCGCCTTGACGGCGTCGGCGTCATGACCATCGACATCGCGAATCACGTGCCAGCCGTAGGCTTCGAAGCGCGCTGGCGTGTCGTCACGGAACCAGCCGTCCACTTCACCGTCGATGGAAATGCCGTTGTCGTCGTAAATGCCGATCAGCTTGCCCAGGCCCATGACGCCGGCCAGCGAGCAGGCCTCGTGCGAAATGCCTTCCATCAGGCAGCCATCGCCCATGAACACCCAGGTGTGGTGATCGACAATGTCGTGCCCGTCGCGATTGAACTGCGCGGCCAGCATCTTTTCGGCCAGCGCCATGCCGACGGCATTGGCCAGGCCCTGGCCCAGCGGGCCGGTCGTCGTCTCGACACCCGGGGCGTAACCGTATTCCGGATGACCCGGTGTCCTGGCGTGCAACTGGCGGAAGTTCTTGAGGTCGTCGATGGACAGCTCATAGCCGCTGAGATGCAGCAGGGAATAAAGCAGCATCGAGCCATGGCCGTTCGACAGCACGAAGCGATCGCGGTCGACCCAGTCGGGGTTGGCGGGATTGTGCTTGAGGAAATCGTTCCAGAGCACTTCGGCAATGTCAGCCATGCCCATCGGGGCGCCTGGATGACCTGAATTGGCCGACTGAACGGCATCCATGGCGAGCGCTCGAATGGCGTTCGCAAGTTCGCGTCGTGAAGACATCGGGACTCCCTGCTCGGTGAAGCCGCGCATTTTCGCCGAAAAGCCCCTGCCGGGGCAACCCCGCGGCGCGGCGCCGAAACCCTGCCTGCGCTTGAAAAACAATGACTTAGGACAATCGGGCTCGACAATTGAGCGGTTTTTTTTTGCCCTTGCGCATGAGAGCTGTAGCAGGGCGCCGAGACTCGCTAGAATCCCGCCACTTTCGATCACCGACTGGCAGGCCTTTCGCATGCGCAACAGCAACATCCAGGGCATCTTGCTGATGCTGGCCGCCATGGCCAGCCTGTCGCTGATGGATGGCACCATGAAGCAGTTGTCCGGCCATTATCCGCCGCTGCAGGTGGCTGCCCTGCGCGGGCTGGTATCGATCCCCTTCCTGCTGGCCTGGGTCTGGTGGCGCGAGCGCGGCTTCACCACGCTGGTGAACGTGCGGTGGCGCTGGCACCTCATGCGCGGCGCGCTGGCGGTGATCATGCTGACCAGCTTCATCTACGCCATCAGCCAGATGCCGCTGTCGGAGACCTACACGCTGTTCTTCATCGCACCTTTGTTGATCACGGCGCTGTCCGTGCCGCTGCTGGGCGAAACCGTCGAGTGGCAACGCTGGCTGGCCATTGCCATCGGTTTTGGGGGCGTGCTGATCGCCTTGCGGCCAGGCTTCAACACCATAGGCTGGAGCGCCGTCGCCGCCCTGGTCGGCGCGACCTGCTATGCCCTGAATGTCCTGAGCGTGCGCCTGCTGGGCAGGACCGACACCTCGGCGGCGATGGCTTTCTGGTTCGTGGTCTTCCTGGCCATTGGCGCCGGGGCACTGGCCGCGCCCGGCTGGGTGCCCCTGCAGGCGGGCGATGCCTGGTGGCTGCTTGGCATGGGCGTCACCGGCGCACTGGGGCAGTTGCTGATTACCGAGGCTTTCAAGCGGGCCCCCGCCTCCATCGTGGCACCGTTCGAATACTCCAGCCTGTTCTGGGGCCTGCTGCTGGACCTCGCCATTTTCGGCCAGTTGCCGGGCATGGCCGTCTGGGCGGGTGCGGCAGTGGTTGTCGGCAGCGGTCTTTACCTGTTGCGCCGCGAGCGGATTCCGCAGCCGGTGACACCGCCTTGACGTCACCGGTTACGGATAGCACATCTTTCTTAGAAATCGCGCAAAAGCCGTTGTAGACTGGGCCACTTCGCGTACCCGGCCGCGGCCGGGTGCTACGACTGGATCAACAGGAAGTCTTTGATGCACAAGAATTATCTCTTCACCTCGGAATCGGTTTCCGAGGGTCATCCGGACAAGATGGCCGACCAGATCTCCGATGCCGTCCTCGACGCCATCCTGGAGCAGGACAAGAACGCGCGCGTTGCTTGCGAAACGCTGGTCAAGACGGGCATGGCCATTGTTGCCGGCGAGGTGACCACCTCTGCCTGGGTCGATCTCGAGGACCTGATTCGTGGTGTCATCAAGGACATCGGCTATACCAGCGAAATGGGTTTCGACTGGGAAACCTGTGCCGTGCTGAATGCCATCGGCAAGCAGTCGCCCGACATTGCCCAGGGCGTGGACCGCGGCAACCCGGAAGAACAGGGTGCCGGCGACCAGGGCCTGATGTTCGGCTATGCCTCGAACGAAACCGACGTACTGATGCCGGCGCCGATCACCTATGCGCATCGGCTGGTAAAGAAGCACGCCGACGTGCGCAAGGCCGGCGAGCTGTCCTGGCTGCGTCCGGACTCGAAGTCGCAGGTCACCTTCCGCTATGAAGACGGCAAGGCCGCCGGTGTGGACGCTGTCGTGCTTTCCACCCAGCACAACCCTGAAATCTCGCAGGATGACCTCAAGGAAGCGGTGATGGAGCACATCATCAAGCCCGTCATCCCGGCCGAATGGATTTCCAAGGACACCAAGTTCCACATCAACCCGACCGGCAAGTTCGTCATTGGTGGTCCGGTGGGTGATGCCGGCCTGACCGGCCGCAAGATCATCGTCGATACCTATGGCGGCATGGCCCGTCACGGTGGCGGCGCCTTCTCCGGCAAGGATCCGTCCAAGGTCGACCGCAGTGCAGCCTATGCCTGCCGCTACGTGGCCAAGAACATCGTCGCCGCGGGCCTGGCCGACAAGTGCGAAATCCAGGTCAGCTACGCCATTGGCGTGGCCGAGCCGACCTCGATCTCGGTCGAGACCTTCGGCACGGCGAGGGTCGACGAAGGCAAGCTGGAGGCGCTGGTGCGCGAGCACTTCGACCTGCGTCCCTACGGCATCGTCACCATGCTGGACCTGATCAAGCCGATCTACCGCCCGACGGCCAGCTACGGCCATTTCGGTCGCGAGGAATTCCCCTGGGAAGCCACCGACAAGGCCGAAGAGCTGCGTGATGCAGCGGGCATGAAAGCCGCCTCCTGAGGCGGTATAATCAACGACTTGTATTCGCAGGGCGATCTCCCCGGTTGAAACCAGGGGTCGCCCTGCCCGTTCAGGCAAGGAGCGTTGCGACAACCCCCAGCTCGTTCGAGCGACCCGGGTTGCCAGGCTTGCCGAGCGGTCATTCATAGCAACGGCGCTCGTTCTATTAATTGGAGAGTTCAATTATGAACGCAGTGGTAGACAAGAATTTCACTGACTACGACGTCAAGGACATCAATCTCGCCAAGTTCGGCCGGCAGGAAATTGCCATTGCCGAAACCGAGATGCCGGGCCTGATGGCCACCCGCGAGGAATACGCCAAGTCCAAGCCGCTCAAGGGCGCGAAGATTGCCGGTTCCCTGCACATGACCATCCAGACCGCCGTGCTGATCGAGACCCTGGTCGAGCTGGGCGCGGAAGTCCGCTGGGCGTCTTGCAACATCTACTCCACCCAGGACCACGCGGCTGCCGCGATGGCCGCTGCCGGCATTCCGGTCTTCGCCTTCAAGGGCGAGACGCTGGACGAGTACTGGGAATACACCCACCGCATCATGGAATGGCATGACGGCAGCACGCCGAACATGATCCTCGATGATGGCGGTGATGCCACCATGCTGGTGCTGCTGGGTGCCAAGGCCGAGGAAGATGCTTCGGTGCTCGACAAGCCGGGCAGCGAGGAAGAAGTCGCGCTGTTCAAGTCGATCAAGAAGCGCCTGGAAGAGAAGCCGGGCTTCTACTCGAACATCAAGAAGAACATCCAGGGTGTTACCGAGGAAACGACAACGGGCGTGAACCGCCTGTACCGCATGGTCAAGGAAGGCACGCTGCCGTTCCCGGCCATCAACGTCAACGACTCGGTCACCAAGTCGAAGTTCGACAACCTCTACGGTTGCCGCGAATCGCTGGTCGACGCCATCAAGCGCGCCACCGACGTGATGGTTGCCGGCAAGATTGCCGTGGTCGCCGGTTACGGTGACGTGGGCAAGGGCTCGGCACAGTCGCTGCGCGGCCTGTCTGCCCAGGTCTGGGTCACCGAAGTCGATCCGATCTGCGCCCTGCAGGCGGCAATGGAAGGCTTCAAGGTCGTCACCATGGAAGAAGCCGTCGAGCACGCCGACATCTTCGTGACCGCGACCGGCAACTACAACGTGATCACCTACGATCACATGAAGCGCATGAAGGATCAGGCCATCGTCTGCAACATCGGTCACTTCGACAACGAGATCGACGTTGCGGCTCTCGAGAAGAACTGCACCTTCGAGAACATCAAGGACCAGGTCGATCACGTCGTTTTCGAAGACGGCAAGAAGATCATCCTGCTGGCCCGCGGTCGCCTGGTTAACCTGGGTTGCGCCACCGGCCACCCGTCCTTCGTGATGTCGAACTCCTTCACCAACCAGACGCTGGCGCAGATCGAACTCTTCGCCCACGGCGACAAGTACAAGAACGACGTGTACGTACTGCCGAAGCACCTGGACGAGAAGGTGGCTGAACTGCACCTGAAGAAGATCGGCGCGAACCTGACGAAGCTGTCCAAGGAACAGGCTGATTACATCGGCGTGAGCCAGGACGGCCCGTTCAAGCCGGAGCACTATCGCTACTGATTCCGTTCGCTCTCGAGCGAGATACCGGAAACGAAGACGGGAGCCGCGAGGCTCCCGTTTTTCGTCCTGCGGCCGCCACGGTAAGATGACGCCATGCTGCACTTGCTGATAATCGCCATCGTCCTGCTTCCCCCTGCCTTCTTCCTGGAAGAAGCGGGCGAGCGCTTCGTGGAGCGACACCCCGAACAGCGACCACTATGGAACTACCTGTACCAGCCGGGACTGCGGGCGCTGTTCGTCGTCGCCCTGGTCTTTGGCAGCTACCCGGCCGTGTTCGGCCTGGCCGATGCGCCCCCGCTGGGCGAGACACTCGGCCAGGTAGAGAACGGTTTCGACAAGGCGTTCCACCTGGTGCTGCTGCTCGGCTTCCTGCTGCCTGCCATCCCGGTCATCGGTCGCATACCGGGCCTGACCATCCCCCTGCAGGCCTGGGGCCTGCTTGCCCTGCTGGCCGAGTGGACCGCACTCGCGATGGGCGTCGACAGTCCCTCGTTGTGGCCCGGCGTCGGCACCGCGACCTCCATGCTGGTCCTGGCCCTGCTTGGCCATTTCGGCCCACGGCTGATGCCAGCCCGGGTGCGGCAACGCCCGGGGCTGGCGGCATTTTCGGCGCTCGCACTGCAAATCCCGGCCATCTACGCCTATGGACTTGCGTTGGGACGGCATTTTGTCGGAACCTAGGCAGCCCACCGCGGTCTGACAGATTCCGGTCAACGTCTCGATCAGTCGAAGCCATGCGCAAAGAACTGCCAAATTCCAGCTCAGTCACCAGGCCAGCCTCGCCGCTGCGCCTGCTGCTTGCTGGCGTGCTGCTGGTCATGCAGCTGGGCTTTGCGGCGCATGCCTTTGCGGATGCCGATCACTCCAGCATCGAAGACTGCCGCGTTTGCCAGCAGGCAGAGCGCCAGGACCATGCCATTCCGCCCGCCTGCTACACGCTGACACCTTCGGTGCCGGGCAGCATCCCGGAAGTCCGGAGCTCACAGGCTGTCCTGCACAGCAAGCCGCGCGAGATTCGCAACAAAGCTCCACCTGCTGCCTGATCCTTGTGGTCATTACCGCAATGCACTTGCGGTCCCAGGCAAGACTCGCGGCTGCCCAGCCGCACAGTGGAGAAAACAGATGTTTCTATGGAATACCGGCGCCGTCGCGAAAGGCGGCCGCCCAGCAAGCAAGAATCCCTTCCTGATTGCCACGCTGGCCCTGCTGCCGCTGGCGTCTCACGCCGGCGATCTCGAGGGTCGCGTTGTCACATCCGACGGCCAGGCTGTCAGCAATGCCAGCGTGACGCTGGAAGGGCTGGAGCAAAGCACGCGGACCGACAACCGAGGTCACTTTCACCTCGAGGACATCCCGGCCGGTCGCTACCTGGTCAGGATCCGCAGTGAAAACAGCCAGACATCCGAGTATGCAGTGGTGCGCGAATCCGGCGTCACCGATATCGACATACTCTTCGATGCCGTGCTGGACGACATCATCGTTCGTTCCTCGCCCTTTGCCGGCATTGGCAAGCTTGACCTGGCGCAGCCTGTCGAGCTGATTTCCGGCGACGACCTGAATGCGCTCAAGGAAGCCAGCATCGGCGAAACGCTGTCGAACCAGCTGGGCGTCAGTTCAACCTACGGCGGCCCGGCGGCGGGCCGGCCGGTCATCCGCGGCCTGTCCGGCAACCGCGTCCGGGTGCAGCAGGATGGCATCGGGTCGATGGACGTTTCCGCCCTGTCGCCCGATCATGCGGTGTCGATCGAGCCCTTGCTGATCGATGCGGTCGAGATCGTCAAGGGACCGGCAACCCTGCTGTATGGCAACGGCGCCTTTGGCGGCGTGGTCAACCTGGAGGACAGCCGCATCCCGGACGAGCAGGCGCTGAGCGCCTACGAGGGCAGCTTCGAGCTGCGCACGGACACGGCCGCCAGTGAACAGACGGCGGTACTGCGTATCGATGGCGGTGCCGGCAAGCTGGCGTGGCATGCCGATGCCTTCACGCGCACGACCGATGACGTGGAAATCCCCGCCGCCTCCGAAAGCCTTGCGCTTCGTACCCTCGAAGCCCTGGAAGAAGGCACGGCCATCGAATCCGGAGAAGGCGATCACCTCGAAAACAGCGACATCGATGCCGAGGGCGGTGCCTTCGGGCTTTCCTGGGTCGACGGCGAGGATCACTTCGGTGCCTCGATAAGCACCTATCGCAGCAACTACGGGGTCCCCGGTCATGCCCACGAGGAAGAGCCGCTGGCTGCCGCGGGTGAGGCGGAAGAAGAAGAAGGCGTGCGTATCGACCTCGAACAGACGCGCATGGATGTGAAAGGACGCTTCCTGGAGCCATGGCGCGGTATCGAAAGCCTGAAGCTGCGCGTTGGCCGCAATGACTACACCCACAGGGAAATCGAAGACGGTGCCGTGGGCACGGTGTTCGAGAACGATGCCGTGGATGCCCGCCTGGAGCTGGTTCACCTGCCCATCAATGGATGGCGCGGCGCCTACGGCCTGCAGCTTACCCAGCGTGATTTCGCTGCCACTGGTGCCGAGGCCTACGTGCCGCCGACCGAGGCCGACACCCTGGGCATTTTCCTGGTGGAAGAGAAGGAAATCGGCCCCGGTCGGTTCGAGATCGGTGCCCGCCTCGAAACCCAGGACCAGAAACCACAGACCGGCCCCGAACAGGATGACACGGCAAGAAGCCTGTCCGCCGGTTATGTCTGGCGCACCGCCGAACAATGGAATCTCGGCATCAACCTGACGCAGGCGGAACGCATCCCGGACATCGAAGAGCGGTATTCCAATGGTCCTCACCTGGCCACCTTGCAGTATGAAATCGGCAATCCCGATCTCGGCAAGGAGACCGCCAACAATATCGACCTGACCCTCCGCAAGCACCAGGGTCGCGTGACCTGGACGCTGAACCTGTTCCGCAACTCGGTGGATGACTTCATCTACCTGGCGCGCACCGGCACCGAGCTGGATGGCCTGCCAGTGGCTGTCTACACCCAGGCCGATGCCACGCTGGAAGGCTTCGAAACCGAGCTGGAAACCAGCCTCTGGGAAAAAGCCGGCAGCGAGCTGTCGCTGCGGGTCTTTGCGGATGAAACGACCGGACAGCTGGATGCCGGCGGCATGCTGCCGCGCATTCCACCACGTCGCTTTGGCGCCGGACTGGATTTCAAGTCAACGGCATGGGCCGCCGGCCTGAAGGCGACGCAGCATGACGAGCAGGACGACACGGCCATGCTCGAGCTGCCCACCGAGGCCTACCTGATGGTGGACGCCAGCGTCTCCTATCGCCTGCTTGGCCGACACCTGGACTGGGAAGTATTCCTGCGCGCCAGCAACCTGCTGGATGAGGAAGCGCGCCGACATGCGTCCTTCCTCAAGGATCTCGCGCCTTTGCCAGGGCGGAACTTCACCCTCGGTTTGCGCGGCGCATTCTGAAGCAGCGTCGCCTTGCATGAAAAAGCCCGCCTGACGGCGGGCTTTTTCATTGCGTTCGACCTCAGCGCTTCCTGGCCAGGGTCAGGCCATCACCGATCGGCACCAGGCTGAGATCGATTCGCTGGTCATCCGCGAGGCTCGCATTGAACTGGCGAATTTCCTCGGTGTTGCTCTCATCGTTGGCCGGATCGGCCACCCGCCCGTACCAGAGCGTGTTGTCGACGGCGACCAGGCCACCAGGCCGCAGCAATTGCAGAGCCAGTTCGTAGTATTCCGGATAGCCCTTCTTGTCGGCATCGATGAACACGAAATCGAAGGACCCGGACTCACCGGCATCGACCAGCTCCTGCAAGGTTCGATCCGCAGGACCGAGACGCAGCTCGATGCGGTCCGCCAGCCCGGCTCGCTGCCAGTAGCTCTCCGCCGTGCGGGTGAACTCGCGACTGGTGTCACAGCAGATCAGTTCGCCGTCAACGCCCAGCGCCCGGGCGATGCAGATGCTCGAATAGCCTGTGAAGGTACCGACCTCGATGGCCCGCCTTGCACCAATGAGCTGCAGCAGCAACTGCATGAACTGGCCCTGCTCGGGCGCAATCTGCATGTTGGACTGCGGCATCGCCATGGTCTCCTGCCGCAATGCCACGAGCACCTCGTCTTCGCGCAAGGACACCTTCAACAGGTAGTCGTACACGGAGTCCGTTACACTCAGGGTCCTGTTGCTCATGCTGGATACCTCGACTCGCGAAGGGCTGACAATGACACGCTTGCTGCAATTTACCGACATGCACCTGCTGAACGATCCAGCCGCCGAATGGCGCGGTGCTGTTCCGCAACGCAGCTTCGAGGCCACACTCTACCATGCACGCCGTAATCACTGGCCAGCCGATGCTGTACTGCTGACCGGTGACCTGGCCAACGACGAATTCGACCAAAGCTACGCGCGCCTGGCACACATGGCGCGTCGCTGGGACTGCCCCGTGATCGCCCTGCCCGGCAACCACGACGATCCGGTCCAAGCGGGCGCCGCGTTCAGTGAACCGCCACTGTACTGGTGTGGCCAGCATGATCTTGGCAACTGGCGCATCGTGGCACTGGACTCGCGCATTGCTGGCCAGGCTGGTGGCAGCTTGCCGAACGAAGAACGCGAGCGGCTGCGCCAGGCTGCGGCGGGCCGCGGACATCGCCACCTGGCCGTTACCCTGCATCACCCACCGGTCGTAATGGGAAGTCGCTGGCTCGACAGCGTCGGCATGGACGATGGCGCCGAGGTGCTGGCGCTGCTGGAGGACCTGGAGGCCAGCCTGTGCCTGTTCGGTCATGTGCACCAGGCCTGGGACAGCCAGCAGGGCAAGCTCAGGATTCTTGGCACGCCCTCCACCGGCACGCAGTTCCTGCCCCGCTCGGATGAATTCGCACTCGACACCCGCCCGCCCGCCTATCGCTGGCTGGAGCTGCATGACGATGGCACTATCGATACCGATATCTGCTGGCTGCCGGACGAGGAAACCACCCATGCTTGAACCTGCCGACCCCAGGGACGCACTGGTGTTCTACTACCGGCTGGCACGCCAGCACGGCCTGAACGACAGTCACAGCGGCAACGCCTCGGTTCGCGACGGTGACACCGTCTGGGTCACGCCAACGGGCTGCTGTGCCGACACGCTGGAGGCGAATGACCTCATTGCCTGTGGAATGGATGGCAGCGTCGGTGAAAGTGCTTCGCTGGATGGGCCCATGCACGTCAAGGTCTACCAGAAGAATCCAGAGGCGACCGCCGTCCTGCACACCCACAATCCCCACACGGTGGCACTGACCATGAACGGCAAGGCCTTCAAACCGATCGACTTCGAAGGCCAGTACTATTTTCCGGAAGTGCCTGTCATCAACGCAGGCTACGCGGAATATGTCGAGAAATCGGCCGACCTGATCTCCGACGCGCTGGCCAGCAACAAGGCCGTCGTCTATCGAGGGCATGGTGTCTACGTGCAGGGCAAGACGCTCGACCTGGCGTACAAGTGGGCCTGCTCGCTGGAGTTGTCAGCCCGGACCGCCTGGCTTGCCTTGCAGGCCGGTACGGCAAAGGAAGCCGGCCAATGAACCTGCGCCTGATCATCGCGCTCGCCACCCTGTTGCTGGCAGGCAGCGCGCTGCCTGCTGTCGCGGATACGCCACCGGCGTTCGAATTCCGCGATGCCGACAGTCGCATCATCCTGCTTGGCAGCATCCACATCCTGCCAGGCAGCGACAGGCAACTGCCGCCGATCATCGAGGAACTGGTCGACACCGCCGACCGCATTGTTTTCGAACTGCCGGCCAACGAACTAGATCCCCAGAGCGTGGCACGCATTGTCATGGCGCTGGGCACCATTCCCGGCAGCGGAACCCTGCCCGACCTGATCGGCAGCGAGGACTACCAGCGGCTGATGGAACTGACCTCGGCGGCCGACCTGCCACTGGCGCAACTGCAACGCTACGAGCCCTGGCTGTTGCTGATCCAGTACCAGGCGCTGCACCTGCAACGGCTTGGCTTCACGCCGGACAGCGGGGTCGAGGCGCAGGTCAAGGCCATGGCTCGCGCAAGGGAACTGCCGATGGCAGGCCTCGAGACGGCAAGACAGCAAATGAAATTCTTCGATGACCTGCCGCTGGATACCCAGGTTGCCATGCTGCTGCAATACCTCGAGAACATCGACAGCTCCGCGAGCGAAATGGCCGAACTGGTGGAAGCGTGGCGACAGGGTGACCTGGACAGACTGGACCAGCTGGTCGCGCAAAGCTTCAAGGAGCAGCCGGAATTGAACGAGATATTCCTGGCCAGGCGCAATCGTGACTGGACTCGCCAGCTCCAGGAACTGCTGGAAATACCGGGAACGTCGCTGGTGGTCGTGGGGGCCGCACACCTGGCCGGGCCGGACAGCCTGCCCGTATTGCTGCGGGCCGACGGGCTGGCGGTGAATCGCCTCGACTGAGACCGCTTCGCCAACCCCGGGATATCAGATCTCGATGAGTTCGAAATCTTCCTTGCCGGCACCGCAATCCGGGCACTGCCAGTTCAATGGCACGTCTTCCCACTTCGTACCCGGCTCGATGCCGGTCTCGGGATGGCCCTTTTCCTCTTCGTAGATAAAGCCGCAGATAACGCACATGTAGGCTTTCATTACCACAACCTTGTCGACTGGTTTCCATGGGGTTCAGGCTGGATGCCTGCCAGAGCCGGGCATTCTCCGTGGCCGGCAGCACGAGGTCAAATCGCCATCCTGGTTGAACAGTTCACAAGGCTTTGCAGTACCATGGCAGGCATGGACAAGAAGAAGATTCCCAGCGTGCTGGTCATCGCCGGCAACGACCCCAGCGGTGGCGCCGGCCTGGCCGCCGACATCCAGGCCATCTCGGCAACCGGCGCCCATCCCGCGCCCGTGGTCACGTCGCTGACGGTGCAGGACACCATCAATGCGTACGAAATCGAGCCCGTGGAGCCGTTCTTCGTTCGCTTCCAGGCCGAGACCGTGCTCAAGGACCTGAACATCAAGGCCATCAAGCTGGGCCTGCTGGCGACCGCCGAGATCGGCATGGAAGTTGCCCGGCTGCTGGCCAAGATCCCGGAGATACCCGTGGTTGCCGACCCCGTGCTGGTGGCGGCAGGCGGCGCACGCCTGGCAGAAGAACGCTTGCTGGAGGTCTACCTGCACGAGATCCTGCCTCGCGCCACGGTGCTCACGCCCAACGCAGAAGAGATTCGCGCCCTGGCGCCCGGCGAAAACAGTCAGAGCGCCCGCGCCACGCGGCTGCTTTCCACCGGCTGCCAGTACGTATTGTGCAAGGGCGGCGACGAGGACACTCCTGAAGTCGAGAACACGCTTTACAAACGCGACGGCCAGCATCGCAGCTGGCGCTGGGAGCGCGTCCCCGGCAGCCATCATGGCTCGGGTTGTACCCTGGCTTCCGCCATTGCCAGCTTCCTCGCTCAGGGCGAATCCATGGAGCGCGCGGTCAAACACGCTCAGCAGTTCACCCAGGAAGCCATTGCCCGTGGCTTCAAACCCGGTCGTGGCCAGGATGTGCCCTGGCGCAGCTGGCCCTTGCGCGCGCAGCAGGACTGAGACGAGTTGGGCACGCACCACCTGCAAGGCCTTTACGCCATTACCGACGAGTCCAGCCGGTCTCGTTTCGACCTCGAAGCGGGTGTGGAAGCCGCCATCCGGGGTGGCGCGCGCCTGGTCCAGTACCGGGACAAGACGTCCGACCGCCGCTTGAAACTCCATGAAGCGAACGCCTTGCGCCGGGTCTGCCATGACGAAGGCGCACTGTTCATTGTGAACGATGATGTCGACCTGGCCCTGGCCAGCGGCGCGGATGGCGTGCACCTCGGTGCCAACGACACGGCACTGGACAAGGCCCGTCGACACCTCGGCAAGGATGCGATCATCGGCGTGTCCTGCTACGGCGACCTCGACCGGGCTCGCAGCGCCGCCGCTGCAGGTGCGGACTACCTGGCCTTCGGCGCCCTGTTCATGTCACAAACCAAGCCGGACGCGCCGACCATCGAACTCGATATTTTTGCGCAGACAGCCGAGCTCGGGCTGCCCTGTTGCGGGATTGGCGGCATCACAACGGAAAACGCCCCGGCCGTGATGGCAGCCGGGGCGCAGATGATTGCCGTGGTCAAAGGCCTGTTCGATGTCGACAGCGTGACGGCAGTCGAAAACAATGCGCGTCAGTATGCCAGGGCCATCTCCCGGGCCTGACTGGCTGCTCAGGCGATCGTGACCGGATCCCTGTTTGCCAGTTTCATCGGCTGGCGTTTCATGTAGGTCAGCGTGCGCCACAGCCATTCCACCGGCCCGAAGGCATAGCGATTCATCCACCAGATGCTGAGCGGAATCTGCAAGGACCAGAACACGATGGCGTAGATGAACGCCGTCACCGGACCGATCTGGCCGAAGAACCCGAGTCCGTAGCCATAGAACACGAAGGTACTGATGAAGGACTGCAACAGGTAGTTGGTCAGCGCCATGCGTCCCATCGGTGCCAGCTTGCCCAGCCACTTGGACGCACCCGTCTGCATTAACAGGGTTATCGCTGCGACGAACATCAGGGACATGAACAGGCCAGCGAACATGTTCAGCTGGTTGGCCTTCAGCATTTCAGGTCCAGGCTTCATGAGATTCGTCTCGAAGTACAGGCCGGTGTACTGCCAGGACAGCGGCATGCCGACAGCAACGCCCAGTACCAGCAAGGTAACGAACAAACCCTTGAACTCGCTTGCCCTGCCGATGAGATTCAGGCGGCCGAATACAGCTCCTATCAGGAACATGCACAACACGAACCAGCCGGCCAGCGGAAGTCCGGAGAGCATCAAGGCAAAATCCTGGGAACGCTGCTTGGTGGCCTCGAGCCAGCTGCCCTCGCCGTATGCGTAGCGTGCCTGCTCCTGCGCTTCGGGACTGGTGTACTGCTGCTGTTGCTCGATCTGCTTGATGAATTCCTGCTGCTGCGGCGTCAGTTCGGCACCCGCTTCCTGCAGCGCCTGCGCCTCCTGTACGGAACCCACCCAGAAACTGAACATCTGCAAGGGCAGAGCGAAGAACAGGGCTGCAAACAGCAACACGATCCAGAACGGGATCCTGCGCCGCGTGCCATCCTTGCGCTTGAACGGCAGTTCCAGCAGTCGCTTGAACATGAACAGCAGCAACATCACGAAGCCCATGATGGCGTACATGGTCAGGATGTCGCCCGCCCAGATCAGCGTGCCATGCAAGACACCAATCACCAGCAGGATGAAGATACGCAGTGCATAGGTCCGCTTGAACGGTCCGCCCCTCGCCTCGGCGCGGGTCAGCTGCACGGCAAAGCCCAGGCCGAACAGGAACGAAAACAGCGGATAGAACTTGCCCTGCGCAAAGAAGCCGATGAACCACTCGACGCCATATCCCAGCGGTGAGAGCGCGTCCGCGTCGACGTTGAACGCTTCCATGATGGGCTTGTAGAAAAAGTGCATGTTCACCAGCAGGATGCCAAGCAGCGCAAAGCCGCGCAGCACGTCGATGGTCTGGATGCGTTCGGAAGCCGAAACGGGCGCAAGGCCCGTTTGCTGGTCAGTTGACGATGTCATGAAAATTCCCCGTTTTCATTTTCGTTATTGGATGATGGCCATCAGGCCGTAACAGCGGCCTTTCGAATCGGCTGCCACTTCAGGTAGGTACCCGAGCGCCACAGCCATTCCAGCGGTCCGAAGCGGTAGCGTTCCAGCCACCAGATCGAGAACCATGTCTGGAAGGCAAAGATCGTGATCATGTACACCAGTTCAAGTCCGTTGTTGAAGTGTTCCATCATGCCAAGGCCCCAGCCATAGAAGAAGAACGTGCCGATGATCGACTGCATGATGTAGTTGGTCAGCGCCATGCGACCCACCGGTGCAAACCACTTCAGCCAGCGCTGGGCCGATCCCAGCATGCCGAGCGTGATTGCCGCCACGAAGAACAGGGCAAAGGCCAGGCCCGAAGCGGTTTTCAGAAAGAAGCCGGCGAAACGAAGAATGCTGAATCCGGTCTCATGCTCGCTGAGGATGTTCACGTATAGGAACAGCGAGGTGAGCGGCAAGCCGGCGATCAGGCTGATCCACAGCAGTTTCTTGAATCCACCCTTCAACTCGGCGGCCCGACCGATGAAATTGTTGCGCCCGAAGTAGGCGCCAAGAATGAAGATGCCGGCAATGACCAGCCAGAACGGTCCTGAAATTGCACGGTTCGCGAAACGACCGGCACGGAATTCGACGGTATCGAGGTAACTGCCGTCAGTGTAAACCGCACGTGTTTCGGCGCGCTGCTCGGCCTGCTCGGCCCGGCCCGCCTCCGATTCACGGTGAACGATGCGGTCATAGCGCTCCTGCTCTTCCTCGCTCAATTCTTCGCCCGCCACGGCGCGCGCCTTGAGATCCTCCACGGCGGCTATCTGGCCCTGGAAGGCGAAGTAACCGCCACCAAAGAGGCCGAAGATCAGCAGGAAGGACACCACCAGCGCTGTCCAGCGGGGCAGCTTGTCGCGCTTCTTGCTGAAGCGCCGAACCAGGCGGTCGAGGCCTCGCTTGCAACCAAAGAAGAAGAGCAGGAACAGGCCGCCAACGGCATAGGTGTTGAGGATGTCGCCGTCCCAGATAAGGATCATGTGCGTGACGCCAATGAACCACAGCAGCAGGATTCGCCAGAAGAAGCGGCCGGCAAAGCGGACGCCCTTCTTCTCTGCCCGGTCGAGTTGCACGGCAAAGCCGAGCCCGAAGAGGAAAGCGAACAGGGTGTAGAACTTGCCCTGGGTAAACAGGATCTTGAAGGCCTCGAAGCCGTAATCGCCGGCACTCAGCGTGCTCCAGGCAATATCGAACCAGGCATCCGGATGGACCATGGCATGTACGTTGACGAACATGATGCCGAACAGCGCGAAGCCGCGCAGCACGTCCAGCGTCAGGATGCGCTCGGCGGCCGTAATCGGCCCGGCAGCTTCCTTCGGCGTTTCGCTGGAAGTCTGGATTTCGTTCAGCTGCCCCGCTGAATCGACGGTGGTATTCATGCCCTTTCCCCCCGCGCCCCGCGGCGCGCAATCGTTTATCTGACCTGCCCCGCTGCGGGGGCTCCGGCTATTGTGACCACCCACGGGTGGTTTAGTTCAGTATAACACCGGAAATTCTTGTACAAGGCGGCATCCCGCCTGTCCACGGGTCCGAATTGGCTGAAAATTTCAGGTAGCATACGCATCCCGGTCACCTTGAAGGACAGCAGGAGGTTCCATGTCCCAGTCATTTGACGAAGCCAGGCGCTACATCCCCGGCGGGGTGAATTCCCCGGTCCGCGCGTTCAAGAGCGTTGGCGGCGATCCGGTGTTCTTCGACCGTGCAGAGGGTCCGCATGCCTGGGATACCGAGGGCAAGCGCTACATCGATTACGTCGGCAGCTGGGGCCCGATGGTGGCCGGCCACAACCATCCCGATGTGCGCAAGGCCGTGATCAAGGCGGCCGAAAAGGGCTTGTCGTTCGGCGCGCCCACGCCGGCAGAAACAGTAATGGCGAGAAAGGTCTGCGAGCTGGTGCCGTCCATCGACCTCGTGCGGATGTGCAACTCCGGCACCGAGGCGACCATGTCGGCCATTCGCCTGGCGCGCGGTTTCACCGGCCGCGACAAGATCGTGAAATTCGAAGGCAACTACCACGGTCATTCCGATGCCCTGCTGGTCAAGGCCGGTTCGGGCGCCCTGACCTTCGGCGTGCCGACCTCGCCGGGCGTGCCAAAAGGTGCGGCCGAACACACCATCACCCTTGATTACAACGACGCCGAAGGCGTGCGCACCTTCTTTTCGGAGCATGGCAAGGACGTGGCCTGCATCATCGTCGAGCCGGTCGCAGGCAACATGAACTGCGTGCCACCGGTGCCGGGCTTCCTGGAAACGCTGCGAGCGGTCTGCGACGAGCACGGCAGCGTGCTGATTTTCGATGAAGTGATGACCGGGTTCCGTGTTGCCGCCGGTGGCGTGCAAGCCTTTTACGGCGTCACCCCCGACATGACCACTCTGGGCAAGATCATCGGTGGCGGCATGCCGGTCGGTGCCTTCGGTGGCAAGCGGGAGATCATGGAGCACCTGTCGCCGCTCGGTCCGGTCTACCAGGCCGGCACGCTGTCGGGCAATCCCGTGGCCATGGCGGCCGGCATCGCGATGATGGACATCGTCAGTGCGGACGGCTTCCACCAGCAACTGGCCGAGCGCACGGACAAGCTCGTGGCAGGCCTCAAGGATGCAGCCGCCGAGGCGGGCATTCCGATGCACTTCAACCACGTGCCCGGCATGTTCGGCTTCTTCTTCACCGAGCAGGAGAGCATCACGACCTTTGCGAACGTGATGGCCTGTGATGTCGAGCGGTTCAAGAAGTTCTTCCACGGCATGCTCGATGCCGGTGTCTATCTCGCTCCCTCCGCATTCGAAGCGGGCTTCGTTTCGACGGCCCACACCGATGCCGATATCGAGGCAACCGTTGCCGCTGCCCGCGAGGTTCTCAAGGCGCTGTGAACGAGAAAGTACCGGGGCAGCAACAGGATACGCCCTACGCCCGAATCGGTGGGGAGGCAGGTACCCGCGAGCTGGTCGACCGCTTCTATGACGCCATGGACCGCCTGGACAAGGCGGCGACCATCAGGGCCATGCATCCTGAGGACCTGGCCGAATCCCGTGACAAGCTGTACCTCTTCCTGTCTGGCTGGCTCGGCGGTCCGGCTCTTTACAATCAAATTCACGGTCATCCCCGATTACGTTACCGCCACCTTCCCTTTTCCATAGGCGAACGGGAGGCGGCGGAGTGGCTGCTTTGCATGGCCACGGCGCTCGAGGAAATGCAATTGGACGATTTCCTGCGCGAACGCCTGATGCAGAGCTTTGCCATGACAGCCCACCACATGCGCAATCGCGCGGAACACGGCCACGAGCAAGGCCAGGGCGACGGCAACGAGGCCTGATACCGCCCCTCCTTTCATACGCCTCATGCCAGGGAGTGCCGGGCAACATGAAAGGACAATTTCGATTCCTCACGGCTGAAGACACGCGCCTGTTGTATCGCAAGGCCCAGCTGGCACGGCTCAGCAGCGGACAGCTGCTGATCCGCGAAGGCGCTGTACCCGCCGGGATCTTCGTTCTGCAACACGGTTCGGTCGACATCTGCAGATGCCACGGCGGGCAGGACATCATCGTGTCCACGCTCCGGGCAGGCGCACTGGTCGGCGAGAACGCCCTGTTGAAGGCCGGGCCGGCAACCGCCTCGGTGCGAGCCCGCGAAGCGACCGACTGCCTGGTGTTCACCGAGGGTCGCCTGCTGCCACTGTTTGCCTCCAACCCGTGGCTGGCGGGACGGTTCTATCAATCCATTGCCTACATCATCAGCCAGCGGCTGCGCCGTCTGAATCTCGAGGCGGGCGGCGACCCGTTCACCCGTCGATTCGGCAGGATTCCCGACTGGGAATTGATATGACGCAGTCATTTTGCGAGGCAAACACTTGATTCAACTGCTATATTTCTGCAAGTAAAGGGGGGAAGTTATGGAAAATCCGTTCAAGTTCCTGCGCGATGCCGAATGGCAGACACTGCTTGGCCAGGCCGAGAAGAAGACCTTCCACGAAGACGATGTCATCCTGGAAGAAGGCCACAAGTCTCGCGGCATCGTAATCATTGCCAAGGGCAAGGCGAAGGTCTGCCGCGACCATCTTGGCTTCAAGATCCAGCTTTCCGAAGCCGGTCCGGGTGAGATTTTCGGTGAAATGTCATTCATCGAGTCGGATGCGGCGAATGCCAGCGTGATTGCCGAGACCGACGTGCAGGTCGTCTACATCACCCATGAACAGGTGCAGGCGATCATTCGCGAGAACCCGGGGTTTTTCGGCCGTTTCTTCCAGTCGCTGGCATTCCTGCTCAGCCAGCGCCTGCGAGAAACCACGGGCCAGGTCACGAAAGAAAAAGGCGACGAGTGGAACAACGATTGACCGGGCTGTAAGCTGACACTCCAGACAAACCCGGAAACGGCGCTGGGCATCACGACCAGCGCCGTTTTCAATGGCGCCTTCACCTCAAGCGCGATCTAGCAGGATGGCAGCAGGCATGTTCGAATCCTTCATCGAGTGGCTGACAGGCAATCCCGAATACCTCGGTATCGGCATTGCTTTCACCGCCTGTGTCGAATCCTTCTTCGTGGTCGGGATCATCGTTCCCGGCGTTGCCATCCTGTTTGCGGCAGCAGCAGCCGGCGCAGCGGCTGACATCTCTGCCTGGCCGTTGATGGCCTGGGCCGCCGCCGGCGCCATTTGCGGCGACACCATTTCCTATTTCCTGGGGCGTTTCTTCGGCATGGAAGCCAGGCACCTTGGCTGGATGCAGAAGCACCAGGAGAAATGGGACAAGGCGCATGATTTTTTCGTTCGCTACGGCATGTTCGCCATCGTCGCAGGCCGTTTCATCGGGCTGATTCGCCCTGTCATGCCGACGGTCGCGGGAGCGGCCGGCATGCCAAGGCGCGTCTTCATCGCAACCGACCTGCTATCGGCCCTGGCCTGGGCACCGCTGTACATCCTGCCGGGGTATTACGGCGCCGAATGGTTCCTGGCCGTTTGAAATCGACTCTCAATGACTGGCGCCGGAACCGGACTCTCCCGTGGGCTCGATCATCTGCAGGGAACCCAGCAGCGGCTTGAGGATATCCAGGCGTCGGGCCGGGTCTTCCATTTCCAGGAAGTACTGCTTCTGGCTCAGCGACAAGGGCAGGATTTCACTCAACCGGTAACCCAGCCAGCTGGCATCGTCATCGCGACGCGGAATGCTGCCGTAATATTCCGGCAATTGCACAAGCAGTTCCTGCAGCAAGCCACGCAGGTCCTCGTGTTCGCTGGCGACGGCACAGCCCGGTTCGTCTGCCAGCCTCTCTATCGTGCCGACATTCAAGCCATCGCCCTGCTTGCGACTGGACAGGATGCGAACCCGCTGTCCGCCAGTGGCAAATATGCCCAGCAAGCCATCCGGCAAGGACTCGAAATCCCGGATATGTGCAATCGTGCCGGTGTCGTGAAAACCGCGGGTGTCGACATCATCACCTGAGGTGATCGCAGCAACCACGAAGCCGCTGCCTTCTTTCATGCAGCGCGACACCATGTCGACGTAACGGGTTTCGAAAATCCGCAGCGGCAACGGCCCCTCGGGAAAGAGAACCGTACCCAGCGGGAAAACGGGCAGCTCTTCAGTGCTCATCCGCACCCCAGCGCGGCCCGAGGGCATGGTCGATCTCCAGCTGGTCAAGGACCCTCGCTGCAACGAAATCAATGATGTCACCGACCGATTGCGGGTGACCGTAGAAGCCGGGTGAAGGTGGCAGGATGATGGCGCCCGCCTGTGACAGGCGCAGCATGTTCTCGAGGTGGATACTTGAAAAAGGGGCTTCGCGCGGTACCAGCACCAGTCGCCGACGTTCCTTGAGAATCACGTCGGCAGCACGCTCGATCAACGAGCGACTGGCACCGACCGCAACGGCCGACAGCGTGGCCATGCTGCAAGGGCAGATCGCCATGGCGTCCGGCGGGTTGGAACCGCTGGCACAGGACGCGGTCCATTCCTCGGGACCATGAACCTGCAAGAGTGCCGCATCGACATCGAAAGTGTCGGCGACGAACGTCCGCATATCGGCCGTTCTCGCCGGCAGCCTGATGTCGGTCTCGGTCCCGAAGACCACCTGGGCGGGCTTGGAGACCATCAACTGCACGGCATGGCCGGAGGTCAACAGGACCTCCAGCACTCTCCAGCCATATTGCACGCCGGACGCACCGGTGATTGCCAGTGCGATCCGTCGCTTGCCGGTATTGCTCATGACTTTGCCTCCAGTGCCGACAGCAGCTTGTCGTGAATACCACCAAAACCGCCGTTGCTCATCAATACGATGGTATCGCCGGCAACCGCCTCGCTGGCAAGCAGGGTTACCAGCGCATCGATACCGCTGGTCACTGCTGCCCGATCCCCCAGTTCCACCGCGACATCCTGCAAGGACCATTCAACGCCCTCGGGCTGTGACAACAGGATCCGATCGGCCTCGCGCAGAGAGCCACCCAATGTATCGCGGTGCACACCCATCTTCATGGTATTGGAGCGTGGCTCCAGTACCGCAAACAGGCGTCCGTCGGGATGCTTGCGCCGGGCCCC
>JAWWBS010000005.1 GCA_033720895.1 Gammaproteobacteria bacterium | reverse complement strand
GTTGCAGGACCCCTCCGGGCGTATCCAGGTGTTCCTGCGCCGTGACGACCTGCCGGAAGGCGTCTACCAGGCCTTCAAGGGCTGGGACGTTGGCGACATCGTTGCGGCCAAGGGCAAGGTCTTCAAGACCAAGACCGGCGAACTGTCGGTGGCAGCCAGCGAGTTCCGCTTGCTGACAAAGTCATTGCGTCCTTTGCCGGACAAGTACCACGGCCTGTCCGACCAGGAGCAGCGTTACCGCCAGCGCTATGTCGACCTGATCGTGAATGACGAAGCGCGCGAAACGTTCCGCAAGCGCACCAGGATCGTCAACTTCATTCGAGAGTTCATGACCCAGGCGGGCTTCATGGAAGTCGAAACGCCGATGATGCAGCCGATCCCGGGCGGTGCGAATGCGCGTCCCTTTGTCACGCATCACAATGCGCTGGATGCCGAGCTGTACCTGCGCATTGCACCGGAGCTCTATCTCAAGCGCCTGGTCGTGGGTGGCTTCGAGAAGGTTTACGAAATCAATCGCAATTTCCGGAACGAGGGTGTGTCCACGCGCCACAACCCTGAATTCACCATGCTCGAGTTCTACTGGGCGTATGCAGACTACAACGACTTGATGGCATTGACCGAGCAGATGCTGCGCGGCATTGCCGAAGGGCTGACCGGGACTGGCATCGTCAAGTATGCCGACGAGGAATACGATTTCGAAAAGCCGTTCGAGCGCCTGACGGTGAAAGAAGCGGTCGCGCGCCACAACCCGGACCTGGATGCATCGAAGTTCGATGACCGAGACTACCTTGCAGCAGAAGCGAAGAAGCTGGGTGTCGAGGTGAAGGATGGTTATGGTGCCGGCAAGTTGTTGATCGAGATTTTCGAAAAGACGGCCGAGGACAAGCTGCGCCAGCCGACCTTCATCACCGAGTACCCGACCGAGGTTTCGCCGCTGTCGCGCCGCAAGGATGATGATCCTTCCGTGACCGAGCGCTTCGAGTTCTTTGTCGGCGGCCGAGAAATCGCCAATGGCTTTTCGGAGTTGAATGATGCCGAGGACCAGGCCGAGCGTTTCCGCGAACAGGTCGCATCGAAGGACGCCGGCGATGACGAAGCGATGTTCTATGACGAGGACTTCGTCACGGCGCTGGAATACGGCATGCCGCCAACGGCAGGCGAGGGCATCGGTATCGATCGCCTGGTGATGCTGTTCACCGATTCGCCATCGATTCGCGATGTCTTGCTGTTCCCCGCCATGCGGCGAAAAGTGGAACAGGACGATTGATTGACCGGCCCCTGCAACGCAGGGGCTTTTTGTTGGTGCCTGAGATATCAGGGCGCTGACGTCAGCTAAGCGTCTCGCAGGTTTCCCCGTCGATCTCGAAAACTGTTTTTTCCGAAGCCTTCGGTTCGATTGCAAGCCGCAGCTTTCCCGCCGTGTTGACGACCTTCAGCTTGCTGTCTTCGCCGCTTTCCGCGGCGCCGCTTTGCAGCAGCACCAGCACGCGCGTCTTTTTCCTGCCGAGGTAATGCATGCGGGCGATGACTTCCTGGCCGGTGTAGCAGCCTTTCTTGAAATTGATCGCGCCGAGGTGTTCCAGGTCGAGGTGCTGGGCGACATGCTGGTCCTGGTTGTCCGGGGTGATGCGCGGCAGCTTGCAGAGGATGTCGAGCTCGGCGAGGCGATCGGCATCGATGTCGCAGTCGACCATGCTCAGTTCATCGGCCGGGCCGAAGACTTCTGTTCTCGTTGACGCGCCATCCGGTCCTGGCAGCTCGAAACGGGCGCAGCCATCGGTGGCAGGCAGATCGACATCACCAAATCCGACCAGGCCGCTGATCGACTCTTCCGGCGCCAGTGTCACCTTGGACCGCAGGATGAACATGGCGAGCCGTTTCGCCGCCGCCTCGGCAATGCCGGCATCGATGCCCAGCAGGTAGTCGTCGCCTATCCGCGCCAGCCGGCCGATGGCCAGTACACGTCCCTTGGGGCTGTTGAAGCTGGTCAGTTGCACCTCGCCCGGGTCCAGCGCGGCGACATCGTTCGACAGCTGGCCTTGCAGGAAGGTGACGGCGTCCGCGCCGCTGATCCGGAAGAAGCGCAGGTGGTCGAGGCGGGCGGTGCCGACGGAAGGAAAGAGGTCGTTGATTCGAGGCATGTTGGGCTTCCTGGCTCCTGGTGGTCGTGTAGAAGAATTTGCTGTGCAGCCGGACTTCCTGGTGGACTTCCTGCCGGGCTGGCGTGAGTCGGTTGGCAGGCCCGGCCGCGAGGGCTGGTCGAAATACCGCCAATTGGCGCGGTCCAGACTCGAAAAACCCAGCAACCACGGCACTTTACCAGTGTTTTGCATTGCGGGCGAAGCCGCGATTTTGTATAAAGGGAAGCCGCATAACAAGCGCGCGGAATCATGTCTGATACTTCCAGCAAAAAACCGACTGCTACCCCCGAGCCTGATGCAGCTGGCGTCCAGAAATGGCGCCCGGAACAGGCGGCTGACACGCCAGACCAGCCGAAGGACGTCTTGCCGAAAGAAGTCGGTGGTCGTGAGGGTCCGGAGCCGACGCGATTCGGTGACTGGGAGAAGAACGGGCGCTGTATCGATTTCTGATTGGCTCCACCTGATTGCCTGCTGATGCTCCGGCGGAGTGCCAGCAATCCAAGAACTCAAAGAGGATCGGCTTATGTCCAGTTCTGAACGGCCACTCTCGCCGCACCTGCAGGTGTACCGCTGGCGGGTCAGCATGTTCACCTCGATTGCGCATCGTGCCTCGGGCGTGTTTCTGTCGCTTGGCGCACCCGTGCTGGTGGGGTGGTTGATTGCAGCGGCTGCCAGCCCTGAATACTTCGACTACATCAACGGCCTGCTGGGCAGCATGCTCGGCAAGCTGGCATTGCTTGGCTGGACGCTGGCGTTCTTCTACCACATCGCCAACGGCGTGCGTCACCTCTTCTGGGATATCGGCGCCGGCTTCGAGAAGCCCGTGTATCGGACGACGGCCTGGCTGGCGATTGCCTTCGCGATTGGCGCGACTGCCTATGTCTGGGCACCGATCTTCATGGGAGGTGCGGCATGAGGGGCTTCAATCCTAAACGTACGGATCGCAAGAACGTCTCCTACCTGGGTGCCGCCGGTGCGGGCAGTGGCCACTGGTGGGCGCAGCGCATGACCGCGTTGATCATGCTTCCGCTGGCTGTCTGGCTGATGGTGTCGCTGTGCGGCCTGGTCGGCCAGCCGCAGGCGGCCGTGACGGCCTGGATGGGTTCGCTGGTCAATGCCACGCTGCTGCTGATCCTGCTGCCGACCATTCTGCTGCACTCGGCGCTTGGCCTGCAGGTCGTCATCGAGGATTACGTGCACAGTCACTGGCTGAAGCTTGGCGCGATCCTGCTGATCCGTTTCGTCTTCCTTCTTCTTGCAGTCGGCCTCGTCATTGCCGTGCTGCGTGTCGCCCTCGGAGGCTGATTAAATGTCCGACAACTACAAGATCATCGATCACACCTACGACGCTGTCGTGGTCGGCGCCGGCGGCGCGGGCCTGCGCGCGACAACGGGCCTGGTCGAGGCCGGTTTCAAGACCGCCAACATCACCAAGGTCTTCCCGACCCGCTCGCACACCGTGGCTGCGCAGGGTGGCATCTCTGCTGCGCTCGGCAACATGGGCGAGGACGACTGGCGCTGGCACATGTACGACACCATCAAGGGTTCGGACTGGCTGGGTGACCAGGCGGCGATCGAGTATCTCTGCAAGGAAGCGCCGCAGGCGGTCATCGAGCTGGAGCATTACGGTGTGCCGTTCTCCCGCACCGAGGAGGGCAAGATCTACCAGCGCCCCTTCGGCGGCATGACCACGCGTTTCGGTGAAGGCACCGCGCAGCGCACCTGTGCTGCTGCCGACCGTACCGGTCACGCCATCCTGCATACGCTTTACCAGCAGTCGCTGAAGCACCAGGCCGAGTTCTTCATCGAGTACTTCGCGCTGGACCTGATCATGGAAGACGGCGAATGTCGTGGCGTGATTGCCTGGAACCTGGCCGACGGCACCATCCATCGCTTCCGTGCGCAGATGGTGATCCTGGCCACTGGCGGCTACGGTCGCGCCTATTTCTCCTGCACGTCCGCGCACACCTGCACCGGCGACGGCAATGCCATGGTGCTGCGTGCCGGCCTGCCGCTGCAGGACATGGAATTCGTGCAGTTCCATCCGACCGGCATTTACGGCTCCGGTTGCCTGATCACCGAGGGCGTACGTGGCGAAGGTGGTTACCTGACAAACTCGGAAGGCGAGCGTTTCATGGAGCGCTATGCGCCGAACGCCAAGGATCTTGCTTCGCGCGACGTTGTGTCCCGTTCCGAGACGGTCGAGATTCGCGAGGGTCGCGGTGTCGGCCCCGACAAGGATCACTGTTACCTGAACCTGATGCACCTCGGTGCCGAGGTCATCAACGAACGCCTGCCGGGCATTGCCGAGACGGCAAAGATCTTTGCCGGCGTCGACGTCACCAAGGAACCGATCCCGGTTCTGCCGACTGTCCACTACAACATGGGCGGGATTCCGGCGTTGTACACCGGTGAAGTCGTCACCAAGCGCGATGGTGATCCCAACAGCGTGGTGAAGGGGCTGATGGCCGTGGGCGAGGCTGCCTGCGTATCCGTGCATGGCGCCAACCGCCTGGGCTCGAATTCCTTGCTCGACCTGGTCGTGTTCGGTCGTGCCGCCGCGCTGCACTGCGCGGAAATTCTCACCCCGGGAGCGTCGCAGAAGCCGCTGCCCGCCGACGCCGGCGAGGCCACGCTGAAGCGCCTGGACAAGCTGCGCAATGCCGATGGCGATCGTGCCACCTCGGACCTGCGCCTTGAAATGCAGAAGACCATGCAGTCGCATGCGGCCGTGTTCCGCACCGACGAAGTCATGCGCGAGGGCATGGAGAAGCTCGAAAAGACCTTCAAGGCCTTCAAGCAGGTGAAGGTTGCCGATCGCGGCATGATCTGGAACACCGACCTGCTGGAAACCCTGGAACTCGAGAACCTGCTGTCGCAGGCGACGGTTACCCTGACCGGCGCACAGAACCGGAAGGAGTCCCGCGGCGCGCATGCACACGAGGACTACCCGGATCGCGACGACGAGAACTGGATGAAGCACACCCTGTCCTGGTGCGATGCCGACGGCAACGTCACGCTGGATTATCGCCCGGTCATCATGGAAACGATGACTGACGAAGTCGAGACCATCCCGCCGAAAGCGCGCACTTACTAATCGGAGCGAATCATGGCCGAGTTCAGCCTTCCCAAGAATTCCAAGGTCAACAAGAACGGCAAGACGTTCAAGGCCGAGGGCGCGAAGAACGTCAAGACCTTCAAGGTCTACCGTTACGATCCCGACAGTGGCGAAAACCCGCGCGTCGACAGCTATGACGTCGACATGGACAACTGCGGGCCGATGGTTCTCGATGCCATCATCAAGATCAAGAACGAGATCGACCCGACCCTGTCTTTCCGTCGCTCCTGTCGCGAGGGCATTTGCGGTTCATGCGCCATGAACATCGATGGCGAGAACACGCTGGCCTGCACCAAGGACATTGCCGACGTGAAGGGCGAGGTGAAGATCTACCCGCTGCCGCACCTGCCGGTGGTCAAGGACCTGGTCGGTGATCTCAGCAACTTCTACGCGCAGTACGCTGCAGTAGAGCCCTGGATGAAGACGGACACGCCGGCGCCGCCGGATCGTGAGCGCCTGCAGTCCAAGGAAGACCAGGAAATGATCAACACACCGTCGGCCTGCATCATGTGTGCGTGCTGCTCGACGTCCTGCCCGAGCTACTGGTGGAATGGCGATCGCTACCTCGGCCCGGCGGCATTGCTGCAGGCCTATCGCTGGATCGTCGATTCGCGCGACGAGGCCACAGGCGAACGCCTCGACCAGCTGGAAGATCCCTTCAAGCTGTATCGCTGCCACACCATCATGAACTGCACGAATGCCTGTCCGAAGGATTTGAACCCGGCGAAGGCGATTGCAGAAATCAAGAAGAAGATGGTGGAAAGGAAAATCTGACGGTCACTTTTTGCCGCAGCCTTTGTTGCCATGGAAAACGCCGACTGCTCACGTATTTCTCATACGCTGCGCGTCGGCGTTTTCCATGCGCCTTGCCTGCAACAAAAATTGAATCGTCAGATTGGCAAGTACTGCTGGAAGCCGCGCACAGTAACGACTGAAGGAATTGCTCATGACTGAAACAGCGCGTTTGAAATGGCTTTGCCGACGCGGCATGAAGGAGCTGGACGTGCTCCTCGAGGCCTATCTCGAGCATGACTATCCAGCGGCGTCAGCGGAAGAGCAGGGCGCTTTCCGGAATATCCTGGATCTCGACGACCCGGTGCTCTGGTACTACGTCATGGGGAAGGATCACCCGACGGACGAGCAGCAGGCCATTGTCATCGAAAAGCTCATCGCCACCCTGCAGGATCGCGATTGAACCATCGCGAACGCTGGCTGCTGCACATCTTGCCTATGTCGTTTTCCTGTCGTTGATTCTCGGCCTGGCGGCCGAAGACGCACTACCAGGCGTCGTGCTGCTGCTGGTCGGTCATGCCATGATCCGGCACCGCTTGTCATTGCTGCTGGACGCCCCCGAGCGCGTTGTCGCTCTCCGCTTCCGGGCCGGACAGGGCTGGCACCTGCGACTGGCCAATGGTGTCGATCGGCGGGGCAGCCTGCTGGGCGAGCCGCGTAGCTGGCATGCGCTCAGCCTGCTGACCATCAAGGACAGCGAGGGCGTTATTCACGAATTGCTGTTGTGTTCGCTGAACTGTTCCCGGGAAGAACTGCACCGGCTGTTCCTGTTGCTCAGGTACTCCAGCCAGGCTGACCTGTTCGCGCCAGCTCGCTGAGCATTACAGCGTCCAGTTGACCGCGTTGCCGGCGGCGGCAAAGTTCGGCGGAACCAGGATGGTGTTGCGCGGCGGATGAGCCTCGTCGATATCGGGATGATTCAAGGTGTAATGCAAGCCGCGGGATTCCTTGCGCGATTGCGCCGAGCGTACGATCAGTTCGGCAACCGTCAGTAGATTGCGCAGCTCGATCAAGTCACCGGTTACGCGGAAGTTCGAGTAGTACTCGGCAATCTCGCGCTTCAGCAGGTCGACACGGTGCAGGGCGCGCTCCAGCCGCTTGCCGGTGCGCACGATGCCGACGTAGTCCCACATGAAGCGCCGTAGCTCATCCCAGTTATGCGATACCACCACTTCCTCGTCGGAATCCGTGACCCGTGATTCGTCCCAGGCGGGCATGTCGTTCGGCAGCTCGGGCAATTTCTCGCGGGCGGAAATGTCGGCGGCGGCAGCACGCGCGTAGACCAGGCATTCCAGCAGCGAGTTCGACGCCATGCGATTGGCGCCATGCAGGCCGGTGTGGGCTGCCTCGCCTATGCAGTAGAGGCCGGGCAGGTCGGTACGTCCCTGGCGATCCGTCATCACTCCGCCGCAGGTGTAGTGCGCGGCTGGTACGACGGGTACGGCCTCGCGGGTGATGTCGTAACCGAATTCCAGGCACCGCTGGTGGATGGTCGGGAAGTGCTCCCTGATGAAGTCCGCAGGCTGGTGGGAGATGTCCAGCAGCACGTGGTCTTCGCCCAGGCGCTTCATTTCGTGGTCAATGGCACGTGCCACGATGTCGCGGGGCGCCAGCTCGGCGCGCGAGTCGAAGTCCGGCATGAAACGCGTGCCATCCGGAAGTTTCAATACGGCGCCTTCGCCGCGAAGCGCTTCCGACAGCAGGAATGACTTGGCCTTCGGGTGGTACAGGCAGGTCGGGTGAAATTGCATGAACTCCAGGTTCGCTACCCGGCAGCCTGCTCGCCAGGCCATGGCAATGCCGTCACCGGTCGCGCCGTCAGGGTTGGAGGTGTAGAGGTAGGCCTTGGAGGCGCCGCCTGTAGCCAGCACGACCAGCCGCGCGGGTTGCGTTATGACTTGCTGGCTTGCCGTGTCGAGCAGGTAGGCGCCCAGCACCCGGTTTTCGCCGAGACCCAGCTTGCGAGCGGTCAGCAGGTCCACTGCCAGGAAACCCTCACGCAGGGAAATATGCCGCGCTGCATGAACTTTTTCTTCCAGCGTTGTCTGAATGGCATGGCCGGTGGCATCCGAGGCATGGATGACCCTGCGGTGGCTGTGCCCACCCTCACGGGTAAGGTGCAGTTTTTCACCGCCCTCGTCGCGGGTGAAGGGAACGCCGAGCTCGACCAGCCAGTCGATCGCCGCGGGGCCGCCTTCGACCACCTGGCGGACGACGGCCGGGTCACAGAGGCCGGCACCGGCATCGAGGGTGTCGTCGATATGGGATTGCAGCGAGTCGGTCTCGTCGAGTACGGCGGATACGCCACCCTGGGCCCAGGCGGTGCTGCCAGAGGACAGCGCGGCCTTCGAAACGACCTGGATGGAGAGCGAAGAGGGGAGTTGCAGGGCGAGACTGAGCCCGGCGGCACCGCTACCGATGACAAGAACGTCTATGGGGTTGTTTTGTTGCATAGCACCACTGCTGAAGACGCTGGTACACTGGACCGCACGGGGCGGGACGGCCGAAAAGATACAATCATTTCATGCCATTTAGCGAACCTTTTTCCATGAAAACGGTCTATTTGAACAGCGATCGGCCTGTGGCCGACGCGAGGTCGTGTGAATGAGCCGCCAGGCCGACCAGATACTGGTGGAAAAGGTCCAGAAGGGCGACAAGAGCGCTTTCGACCTGCTGGTGCTGAAATACCAGCACAAGATCCTGATGCTGATCGGCCGCTATGTGAAGGATCACTCCGAGGCGCAGGATGTCGCGCAGGAGGCTTTCATCAAGGCCTACCGGGCGCTGCCGAGGTTCCGTGGTGATTCGGCCTTCTATACCTGGATGTACCGGATCGCAATCAACACGGCCAAGAACCACCTGGTGGCGGAAAAACGCCGGCCGGTGGATCAACAAGTCGACCTGCAGGACCCGGATTCCTACGACATGCAGGCCAGGCTGAAGAATGTCGACACGCCGGAGCGACTGTTGTTGACGGATGAGATCCAGTCAAATGTCGAAAGCGTGATCGAGGAGCTGCCGGAAGAGCTCCGAACGGCCATCGTGCTGCGCGAACTGGATGGCTTGAGCTACGAGGAGATTTCCGAGGCCATGGACTGCCCGGTGGGAACCGTACGTTCCCGGATATTCAGGGCCCGAGAGGCCATCAGTGAACGAATCGGCCCCTTGCTGGGGCGCCAGTGACAGGCCTGCGGGCCTGATGAGAGATGACACCATGAACGAGAAAATCCTGGAACAGATGTCGGCCCTGGCCGATGGCGAGTTGCCGGATAACGAAGCCGAGCTGTTGCTGGCCCGCATTGCGCGGGAACCGGCGCTGCAGCATGCCTGGGCCAGTTTCCACCTGGCGGGCGAGGCGCTGCGAGGCGGCCTGGCGGCGCGTCACGATGCCGGTTTCCATGCGCGTGTCATGGCAGAGGTGGCAGACATCCAGCTGCAGCCGGCCAGGGTGTCCCGCTGGCGTCGTCTAGCCCAGCCGCTGGCGGGTGTCGCCGTGGCTGCCAGTGTGGCACTGGCCGCCGTCGTGATGTTGCAGCCCGCAGATATCGAAGCACCGGCAGAGGTCGTGCCGACCGGTGCCGGCAATCCGGCCAGCGTGCCGATGCTGGGTGCCCAGCAGGTCGATTTCACGGGTGTGCAATCACCGGAAGTGCAGAACAAGTTGCGTGGCTACCTGCTGAACCACAACGAACACACCTCGACAGCACCGATCCGGGGCCTGATGCCTTACGTGCAGATTGCCGCACGTGACACGCAGCCCGCCGGCGAAGGCGCCAGTATCGATGATCGGAGTGATTCTCCGGAAGACGACAAGGCAGAGGCTGGCACCGAGTGACTACCGGCTTTATTGACAAGCTGATCGGACGGGCCGGGCTGCTGTTTGCATCCGGTCTGCTGGCTTTCGGCATGAGCCTGCCCTTGCAGGCCCGCTTCGGTGACGAGGCCGTCGACTGGCTGAACCAGATGGCAACCGCCATGAAAACCGTCAGCTACAAGGGCACCTTCGTTTACATCCATGATGACCAGGCAGAAACCATGCAGGTATTCCACCGCGTGGATGACGGGCAGATTCGCGAACGCCTGGTTTCCCTGAACGGTTCCGCACGGGAAGTCATTCGTGATGCAGACAGCGTGCGCTGCTACCTGCCGGACGACAAGACCGTGTTCGTGGAAAAGCGCCACGAGGGCAGCGTGCTGGCTCGTGGCGTGCCATTGAATGCCGCCGAAGTGGGTGATTACTACGATTTCGAATTGCATGGGAGCAGTCGCATTGCCGGCCGCATGGCCCGGTTGATAGCGATCGTGCCGAAAGACGGTCTCCGCTATGGCTACAAGATATGGCTCGACAAGGAGACAGCGCTGCCGTTGCGTTCCGAGTTGCTCGGCGATTCCGACCAGTTGATCGAGAAGATGATGTTCACCGAAATCGAGATTGGTGTCAGCATCCCCGATGACAGGCTCGAGGCAACGGTCGACGCGGCTGGTTTCACCTGGCTGAGCCGTGGCAACCAGGAAGATGTTGCTGTCCAGTCGCCGCTGAGTTTCAGCGAGCTGCCGGCAGGTTTCGAGGTGACGCAGGAAGAGGCCCGCGGTGACGCCGGCAAGGCCTATCATGTCGTCATCAGTGATGGCCTGGCATCGGTTTCCGTTTTTGCGGAGCCTTACACTGAAGGCACACCGGCCCTGGACGGCCTGTCCCGGCTCGGTGCTGTCAGTGCCTACGGGGCTCGCCTGGGTGATCACCAGGTGACCGTTGTCGGCGAAGTCCCCGAGGCGGCCGTGACCGCGATTGGCAAAGCCGCGCGCATCCGCTGAGCATTTCCATGTCCTTGCTTGAAGAACGTGCCCTGGTCCTGGAGGTTTCCGGTGACCAGGCCTGGCTGCGTTGCGAACGCCAGGCTGCTTGCGCACGTTGTGCGGAAGGCAAGGGCTGTGGCAGCGGGCTTTTCTCGCGCTTGCTGGGTGATCGCCTGGAAGCGGTTCCGGTTCACAATGCGCTGCAGGTCGAGCCTGGCGATGTCGTGATGCTGGGCCTGGAACCGGCCGCAGTCGAGAATGCCGCGTGGCTCGTTTACGGCCTGCCGTTGCTCGGCTTGCTGCTCGGTGCGCTTGCGGGGCAGGCCGCCGGTACTGGCGACCTGCCTGCCGTGATCGGCGCAATACTTGGCGGCGCGCTGGGGCTCATCGTGGTCCGGCGCCTGGCAGGACGACTGGCAGCCGATCCGCGCTACCAGGCTGTCATGCTCCGCAAACTGAGGGCTGATGAGCCTTGCCCGTCCGGGCAGGAGTCAGGACAATAGGGCCATCTTTGCCTGGTCTTGCCAGGCCCGCTTGTCCGAACCGGGGGGTCGTGTGGTCGCAGAGCGTCTGATTCTTACCGTTTGCCTGGGGCTTTCTGGCTTGTTGGCCAGCCTGCCGGCATCCGCCGTGGGCTCACCGGAGCGCTTGCCTGACTTCGCAGCCCTGGCCGAGCGCGTCAATCCGGTGGTCGTGAACATCAGCACGGTGACGCATGGGTCCGATGTGCCGGTGATTGACGAGCTGCCCGAGGCTACCCCTTACGATGACCTGTTCCGTCGCTTTTTCGACGACAACGAGCCTGCGGAAAGCATGCCGGACACATCGGCATTGGGTTCCGGCGTCATTGTTTCTGACGATGGTTTCATCCTGACCAATTTTCACGTGATTCGCGGCGCGGACGAGATCATCGTGCGCCTTGCCGACCGCCGTCAGCTGCGCGCCGAGGTGATAGGCGTCGATGTGCCCAGCGACCTTGCCTTGCTGAAGGTCGAAGCGGATTCGCTCGTGGCCGCCGATATCGGTGATGCTGACAAGGTCAGGGTAGGCGAGTGGGTCATGGCCATCGGTTCGCCGTTCGGTTTCGATTACTCGGTTACCTCCGGGATCGTCAGCGCCAAGGGGCGTAGCGTCGGTACGGAGCGCTACGTGCCGTACCTGCAGACCGATGTCGCCATCAACCCCGGCAATTCGGGTGGTCCCTTGTTCGACCTCGACGGCCGCGTGGTCGGCATCAATTCGCAGATCTACAGCCGGACCGGCGGTTTCATGGGTGTGTCCTTCGCCATCCCCATCAACCTGGCCATGCAGGTCGCCGCGCAACTCAAGGAGACCGGCAAGGTCAGCCGTGGCTGGCTGGGTGTCGATATCCAGGACGTGACACGCGAGCTGGCCGAATCATTCGGCATGAGTCGCCCGGAGGGCGCGCTGGTTCGCAGCGTGTTCGACGGCAGCCCGGCGGCAGCGGCGGGCTTGGAAGTGGGGGACATCATCCTGGCGGTCAACGAGCGGGCCGTCTTCACGGCCGGCGAGCTGCCACCACTGGTGGGCGCGACATCGGCGGGCGAGTCACTGCGCATGCGCGTGCTGCGCGATGGCCAGCAGGTCGATGTCGAGGCGACCCTGGACGAGCTGCCGGTGCAGCCGGTGCCCGCGAGGGACGAGCCTCCCGTCAGGGATGCCGGCCTGATGGGACTCGGCGTGCGTGATCTCCGACTGGGGGAGCGCAATGCCCTGAATCTCGAAGCCGGTGGCGTGCTGGTGGAGCGAGTGGCTGCTGGACCGGCCTACCAGGCCGGCATCCGTGCCGGGGATGTGATCCTCAGTGTCGATCGGCAGTCCATCGACAATGCCGAGAAATTCGAGAGCGTGGTCGGATCCCTGCCATTGAATCGCCATGTGGCGGTGCTCATCTGGCGCGATAATTCGACCCTTTTCCTGCCCGTGCAGTTGCAACGCCAGTAAGGCAGCGCAGCGGAGAACATGCCATGCAATTGACTCTCTATTCGCGTCCCGGCTGTCACTTGTGCGATGAAATGCGCTACCAGCTGAAGACCCTGGTGCCTGACCTTGAACTGGCAATTGTGGACATCGAAGCCGATCCCCAGCTGGAGCAACGCTTCGGCATCCGGATTCCGGTTCTATGTCAAAACGAGGACATCATTGCCGAGGGCCGGCTGGATGAGGCCGATTTCCTCGATTTCCTGGCAGGAATCGCCAAAAAAGCACCCTGAATCAATCCCTTGCGCTGGGGCTGGGGCGTTTCAGTCGGTATAATGCCCGGCTGGATTACCTCACATTCTCTTCACCAGGACCCCCATGGATCATATCCGCAATTTCTCGATCATCGCCCATATCGACCACGGAAAATCGACCATCGCCGACCGCTTCATCCAGATTTGCGGTGGCTTGAGCGATCGTGAAATGGCCGAACAGGTGCTGGATTCCATGGACCTGGAGCGCGAGCGCGGCATCACCATCAAGGCGCAGAGCGTGTCGCTGGATTACACCGCGGCCAACGGGGAAACCTACCTGCTGAATTTCATCGACACGCCGGGTCACGTGGACTTTTCCTACGAAGTCTCGCGGTCCCTGGCTGCCTGCGAGGGCGCCTTGCTGGTCGTCGACGCGGCGCAGGGCGTCGAAGCACAGAGTGTCGCGAACTGCTACACCGCCATCGACATGGACCTCGAGGTCATCCCGGTTCTCAACAAGATCGACCTGCCGGCGGCCGAGCCTGAGAAAGTGGTCGCCGAAATCGAAGACATCATCGGGCTTGATGCGCATGAAGCCATCAAGGTCAGTGCCAAGACCGGCGAGAATGTCCAGGAAGTGCTCGAGCAGCTGGTCGAGCGCGTGCCGCCACCAAAGGGCGATCCGAACGGCCCGCTGCAGGCCTTGATCATCGACTCCTGGTTCGACAATTTCGTCGGTGTCGTGTCACTGGTTCGAATCGTCAATGGCGAGCTCAAGAAAGGCGAGCGCATCAAGGTGATGTCCACCGGGAAGGATCATCCGGTCACCGAGCTTGGCCGTTACCAACCCAAGGCCACCAAGCGAACCACGTTGAAGACGGGCGAGGTCGGTTACATCATTGCCGGTATCAAGGATATCGATGGTGCTCCCGTCGGTGACACGCTGACACACCCGGACCGTCCCTGTGCCGAACGGCTGCCTGGCTTCAAGCAGGTTCAGCCACGCGTCTTTGCCGGCCTGTTTCCGGTCTCGGCCGACGATTTCGATGATCTCCGTGAAGCGCTTCGGAAGCTGAAGCTGAACGATGCAGCACTGCATTTCGAACCGGAAAATTCGAATGCGCTGGGTTTTGGTTTCCGCTGCGGTTTCCTCGGCATGCTGCACATGGAAATCGTGCAGGAGCGACTCGAGCGCGAATACGAAATCGACCTGATCACCACTGCGCCATCGGTGATCTACGAGGTCAAGATGACCGATGGTGAAACGATCACCATCGACAATCCCTCGGAACTGCCGCCGGTCAACAAGATCGAGGACGTGCTGGAACCGATCATCACTGCCAATATCCTGGTGCCCCAGGACATGGTGGGTCCGGTGATCAGCCTGTGCATCGAGAAGCGCGGCGTGCAGGAGCGCATGCATTACTCCGGTTCCCAGGTGCAGATGACCTACAAGATTCCGATGAGCGAAGTGGTACTCGACTTCTTTGACCGATTGAAGTCATGCAGTCGCGGTTTCGCATCGTTCGACTACGAGTTCTCGCATTTCGAAGCATCACCGCTGGTGAAGCTGGATGTGCTGATCAATGGCGATCGAGTGGATTCGCTGTCGGTCATCACGCACAAGGACGAGGCCTACTCGCGCGGTCGTGAACTGGTCGAGAAGATGCGCGAACTGATTCCGCGGCAGATGTTCGAGATCGCGATCCAGGCAGCGATCGGCAACCACATCGTGGCTCGCAGTACCGTCAAGGCGCTGCGCAAGAACGTGACCGCGAAGTGCTATGGCGGTGACGTCAGCCGCAAGCGCAAGCTGCTCGAGAAGCAGAAGGCCGGCAAGAAGCGCATGAAGCAGGTCGGCAAGGTCGAGATTCCGCAGGAAGCCTTCCTGGCGGTCCTGCAGGTCGGCAAGCGGGAGGGTTGACCATGGCGCGCGTGTACGCAGCTATCCTGCTCGGCCTGACCCTGTTCACCGGCCTGGTCTGGCTGTTCGACAGGCTCTACTGGAGCAAGCAGCGGGCGTTGGCCGGAGTGAACAAGGAGCCGGTGCTGGTCGAGTACTGCCGCTCCTTCTTTCCGATCCTGCTGGTCATCCTGCTGCTGCGTTCATTTGTTGCCGAGCCGTTCCGCATCCCGTCGCAGTCGATGCTGCCTACCCTGGAGCGGGGTGACTTCATCCTGGTCAGCAAGAACAGCTATGGCATCCACATGCCGGCATTCGAGTTCGAGATCATGGCGACCGGCAAGCCGGAGCGGGGCGATGTCATCGTTTTCCGCTACCCGCCCGATCCTCGCAGTGACTACATCAAGCGGGTCATCGGCCTGCCAGGCGACACCGTCACGCTGCACGGTTACAGGATCTATATCAACGGCGAAATGGTGCCGCAGGAGCGGGTAGGCGAGGCGTTCACTCCGGACGGTGATCCTGCCATACTGTTCGAGGAAACCATTGGCGACAAGCGGCACCTGGTGTATCGAATGCCGAACCGGGTTCAGCATTACGAGCGGTCTTACACGGTTCCCGCCGGGCATTATTTCGTCATGGGCGACAATCGTGACAACAGCAATGACAGCCGGATCTGGGGATACGTCCCGGAAGAAAACCTGTCCGGCAAGGCGTTTTTCATCTGGATGAACTGGGACTGGGATGCTGGCGAATGGCCGGCCTTCGACAGGATCGGGAATTCCGTGGAATAAGGGTGGTGCGACTCGCAGGCCTGCGCAGTCGCCTTGTCTCAGAAAAAGAGGGGAGTTGGCATGATCAACCGTCGACAACAACGTGGCATGACCTTCCTGGGCTACATCATCGTGCTCAGTATCATCGGCTTCTTTGCCTTGCTGGTGCTGAAGCTGGTGCCGATCTACCTGGAGCACCAGTCGGTGGTGAAGGCGCTTCGCTCGGTAGCCGATCAACCCGCCACCAGCTCGCCCGCGTCGGTGCGCAGCACCATCCAGAAGAACCTCGACATCGACAATGTCAGCGTCGTGAAGGCCAAGGATTTCAAGATCCGTCGTGCCAGTGGCGTCTCCGAGGTCTACATCGAATACGAGGCCGAGACGAACTTCGCGGGCAATGTCTACATCCTGGTCAAGTTCTCCGAGTCCGTGGAGATGGGTGGCGTTTGATCGACAGCTTGAAGAACCTGCAGCGCCGGCTGGGTTACCAGTTCCAGGAACCGGCTCTGCTGGAACGCGCCCTGACGCATCGATCGGCTGCCGGACAGAGCTACGAGCGACTTGAGTTCCTTGGCGATGCCGTGCTGGGCATGGTCATCGCCGAGGCCTTGTTCGAACAGGGACCGGAGCTGGGTGAAGGTGACCTGACCCGTCTCCGTGCCAGCCTCGTGAAGCGCGAGACGCTTGCCGAGCTGGCGCGAGATCTTGCACTGGATGGCGAGATCCGGCTGGGAGGTGGCAGCCTGAAAGCGGGCGACCATCGCCGGGATTCCATTCTCTCCGATGTCATGGAAGCGATCATCGGCGCGGTCTGCGTCGACGGCGGCAGGGATGCGGCGGCGCAATGCATTCGATCCATCTACCGGCATCGGCTCGCGAACCTGCCTGATCCGGAAACCCTGAAAGACCCCAAGACCCGATTGCAGCAGTTGCTGCAGGCACGCCAGTTGCCGCTGCCATCCTACGAGATCGTCGAAAGCAGCGGGCCCGACCACAAGCGCAGTTTCGTTGTCGAGTGCAAGGTTCCAAGCCTTGAACGCAGCTTTCGTGCCGAAGGCAGCAATCGACGCGCAGCAGAACAGGCCGCGGCAGCGCAGGCCCTCGAGGAAATCAAACATGGCTGAACAGCCGGAATTCAAGGCAGGCATCATTGCTCTTGCCGGCCGACCGAATGTCGGCAAGTCGACCTTGCTGAATGCCCTGGTCGGCCAGAAGGTGAGCATTGTCACCTCCAAGCCACAGACCACGCGCCACCGCATCATGGGCATCCGGCATGAGCCCGGTTGCCAGTTCGTGTTCGTGGACACACCAGGCATTCACCTCGGCGGCAAGAAGGCACTCAATCGCAGCCTCAACAGGGCGGCGGAGTCGGCGCTCTCGGACGTCGACTGGATCGTGTTCGTTGTCGAGGCCCTGAAGATCACGGACGAAGACCGGACGGTCCTGGAAAAGCTTGCGAGTCACGACAACGTGATCCTTGCCATCAACAAGGTCGACAAGATCAAGGACAAGGACGCCTTGCTCCCGTTCATTGCGCAGTTGAGCGAGAAGATGGCCTTCGCTGCGATCGTACCCCTGTCGGCTTTGAAGGGCAGCAACACCGAGGCCCTGCTGGCCGAGTTGCGGCCGCGCCTGGAAGAATCACCACCCTTGTTTCCGGCCGAACAAAGCAGCGACCGCGGCGAACAGTTCATGGTGGCCGAGATTGTCCGCGAGAAGCTGATGGAGCGCTTGCGAGACGAGCTGCCATATTCCCTGACCGTCACGGTCGACCAGTACGAGAATGATGGATCCATCCTGAAGATCGCTTCGACCATCTGGGTCGAGCGCGATGGCCAGAAGAAGATCGTGATTGGACAGAAAGGGGCAGCGATTAGAGCCATCGGTGCCGCTGCAAGAAGCGAGCTCGAGCAACGCCTGGATACGCGCATCTTCCTCGAGCTCTGGGTGAAGGTGAAGGACTCCTGGGCCGATGACGAACGGTCCCTTCGCCAGTTCGGTATCGACGAGCAGTAAGCCCTCGGTTCCCGACCCTTGCCATGACGGAAAAGACACGCGCCAGTCTCGAACCGGCCTACTTGTTGCACCAGTACGCCTACCGGGATTCCAGTCGGATTGCTGAATTCCTGACGCGCGAGCATGGACGGATTTCTGCGGTTGCCCGAGGCATACGACGGGCACGCTCGCGCACCGCGGGCCTGTTGCAACCCTTCCAGCCCTTGCTGGTCTCGTGGACCGGTAGAGACCTGATGACCCTGACCGGGATCGAGGGCAATGGCACTGCACCCGGCCTGAAGGGTGATGCCTTGCTGGCGGGTTTCTATGTCAACGAACTCTGCCTCAGGTTGCTGGCCAGCCATGATCCGCACCCGGAAATTTTCGATCTGTACCAGGCGTGTCTTGCCGACCTTGCCGGTCACGATGGCCAGCTGGCGATTCGCTTGCGCTATTTCGAAGCCGATCTGCTGGAGGCCCTTGGCTACGGCTTGCTGCTGGATGCAGACAAGGTTACGGGCGAAGTCGTGCAAGCCGATGCCCTGTACAGTGTCGATCCGGAAACGGGTCCGACGCGAGTGGCCGACAGCACGCAAGGGCGACTCATGCTGCAGGGCGGCGTGTTGCTGGCGCTTGGCCGTCGTGCAATAGAAACCGCTGAACAGGAGCGGCAGGCGCGGACGCTGCTGCGCGCGGCGCTGGATCGCCAGCTGGGCGGCAGGCCGCTGAAAAGCCTGGATGTGCTACGGTCGATTTACCGGCAACAGGGCGGTGACAAATGAACAGGATCAGCATCGCACAGAAAGCGGAGTGCAGGAGATGAGCAACAATACCCTAAGGCTTGGCGTGAACATCGACCATGTGGCAACACTGCGCGAGGCTCGCAAGACGGATTACCCCAGTCCGCTGGAAGCTGCCTTGCTGGCGGTGGATGCCGGCGCCGATGGCATCACCATCCACTTGCGCGAGGATCGTCGTCACATCCAGGATCACGACCTTGAAGACCTGCTTGATGCAGTCAAGGTACCGATCAACCTGGAGCTTGCCGTTACCGATGAAATGATCGGCATAGCCGTGGATAAGCGTCCAGCGCATGTCTGCCTGGTTCCCGAACGTCGCGAGGAAATCACCACCGAGGGTGGCCTCGACGTGGCGGGCAACTTCACCCGGGTCACGGAGGCCGTGCGGGAGCTTACGGCAGCTGGCTGCCGGGTCTCCCTGTTCGTCGATGCCGATCCTGCGCAGCTTGATGCGAGCGCCAGGTCCGGTGCAGCGGTGGTTGAATTGCACACGGGGTCCTACGCGAATGCCGGTGCCGACAACAAGCGGGAGCTTGAGCTGATTGCCGAGGGTGCACGCGTCGCCCACCAGGCAGGCCTGGAAGTTCATGCCGGCCACGGCCTGACCGTTCAGAATGTGGGACCGATTGCCGCGCTGCCCGAGTTGCGCGAGCTGAATATCGGCCATGCCATCATCGGACGATCGGTATTTGTCGGCCTGGCCGAGGCAATCCGTGAAATGGCGGCGGCCATGCGCGAGGCGCGGCAGTGATTTTCGGTATCGGGACGGATCTCTGCGAGATCGCGCGGATCGAGGCGGCGTACGAGCGATTTGGCGAGCATTTTCCCCGCAAGATCCTGATGCCGCGAGAACTCGAAGACTTCCAGCGCAGCAAGAACAAGGTCCGTTTCCTTGCCATGCGTTTTGCCGCCAAGGAAGCCATCGTCAAGGCGATGGGTACCGGCTTCAGGCAGGGTATCTGGTTACGGGATGTTGGCACCTACCAGGAGCCAAGTGGCAAGCCCTGTGTGATGTTTTCGGACAATGCCCGCCGCAAGTGTGACGAATTCGGAGCAGGCGAGGGCTTCATCACGCTGACCGACGAAGCCGGCATGGTTGCTGCATTCGCGGTTCTCCTCCGGAAGGCCTGAACCCGATTCCTTCGCTGCGCTTCAATGCAGGCCGCACCACTCCCTGATCAGCGCGACCAGCTCCTTTTCCTCGACCGGCTTCAACAGGTAAGCGTTGATTCCGGCTTCCGATGCGGACTGCTTGGTGCTCTGGCGGATATTCGCGCTGACGGCAATCAATGGCAGTCGTTTGAAGCCTTCCTTGCGAACCTGGCTGGCAACCTCTATGCCATTCATGTCGGGCATGTGGATGTCCAGCAGCACGCAATCGGGTGTGGCCCTGCGGATTGCTTCGATCGTCTCTGCCCCGTTGACAGTCTCCGCGACGCGCGCACCGAGCTTTTCGAGCAGGATTCTCAGGAAGTGCCGATTGATGCGATTGTCGTCGGCGACCAGGATGGAGAGCCCCTCGAACGGCGTTGTACTGCCATCGGTCGGGCCTGTCGGCCGCTCGGTACCCCTGACCACCTGCAGCATGGCTTTCACCTGCAGCTTGTGGCTTGCGATGAAAGGCAGCCAGCGGAAGCCATGTGCCTCGTCCAGTTCCGCCAGCTCGGAGCGATCGACGCTGGCAGCAAAGCCGATGCGGGGCAGATCAGGGTCGAGTCCCGACGCCAGCTGTTCTCGAACGGTATTGCTGGTCAGGTCCATGCGACCCAGCAGGACCGCCTCCAGCTGGGGGTTCTCTTCGACAACGCTCGCACCGAGATTCACAAGACGGTTTTCCAGCGCTTCCTTCATGAGCTGCGAACTGGCATGCAGGCGCACCGTCAGCCCCTCGAGAGGGTTTCCGAAGCGGTAACTGGCTTCCGGATTGCGGTCGATCTTGATCGGCGCCTTGAAATGTACGGTCGTACCCTTGCCCAGCTCCGATTCCAGCGTGATCTCGCCGCCCATTGCCGTAATGATCTTCTTCGAAATGACGAGGCCGAGGCCGGTGCCTTGCTCCGGACGACCGGTGGTCAGGTCACCGCGTTCGAATGACTGGAAGAGGCGGTCCTGCACTTCCTTCGAAATGCCGGGGCCGGTGTCCTGGATCGATGCATCGAGCACGCCATCGGAGTAGCGGGCACGAATCAGGACATATCCGGAGTGCGTGTACTTGATGGCATTGCTGATCAGGTTGATGGCCACTTGCCTGAAACGGTTCGGGTCGCCACGCAAACCGACAGGAACCGAGCTGTCCGAAATGCCGATCAGGTCGATGTTCTTCTGGTAGGCAATCGGCGCCATCATTTCCATGATGTCCGCGAAGACTTCGCGCGCGTTGAAACCCACTTCGTCGATGGTCAGCTTGCCTGCTTCGATTTTCGAAAGGTCGAGCACGTCGTCGACGACATTCAGCAGGGCGCTGCTCGAGTGATCGATGGTCCGCACGTATTCGCCCTGGGCATCGTCCAGCGGTGTCTTCTTGAGCAGGCCGATGAAACCGAGGATGCCGTTGAGCGGTGTGCGGATTTCATGGCTCATGTTGGCCAGGAACTCGCTCTTGAGACGGCTGGCATCATTGGCGCGTTCCTGTGCGGCCGCGAGCTCCACATTCTTGATTTCCAGTGCCTCGACGGCAAGGCGCAGGTCGCGAGTGGACTCCTCGACTCTTGCTTCGAGCTCGCTCAGGAAGTGCGACTTGATCTGGTCGGCTTCCCGCAAGTTGGCGGAGATGCGCCGTTCCCGTTCCAGCCGGCTTTGCAGTTTGGACCAGTAGAAGTAAAGCAGTGCAAACAGGGCGAGGGCATAACCGGTGTAAGCCCACCATGTCTGCCACCAGTGCGGAAGGACGACGAAATCCAGCCTGGCATTGGCGACATGGCCGGAACCGTCCGCGCCGCGGATGTGCAATCGGTAGCTGTCCGGATCCAGGCTGGTCAGGGTGATTTCCCGGCGACGGCCAATATCCACCCACTCATTGCTGAAACCCTCGAGCTTGAAACTGTAGCGGTTGCTGAGTGGTGTATGCAGGTCCTGCAAGCCGAAATTGAAACGCAGGATAATGTCCTCGGGCTCGAAGCGCAGCTCCCGGTCGCGTGGCCAGCGGAGCGTGCCATCCGATCTTATGCTCTCGATGTCGCCAAGGTACAGGGAGGGCGGCATGAACCGGTGAACGTCGTCATCGATGCGAAACAGTGCCGGAACGCGCGTGCCGCCGAGCCCGATCCAGCCATTTCCGATGTCGCCCAGACCGCCGGTATAGATACCCACGGAGGGGAAGCCGCTATTCGCCGATATCCGTTCGATCACCTCGAGCCTGTCGTTCAGCCGAATGATCTGCGAGGCGCTGGCAATCACCAGCTCTCCGCTGCTGGTACGGATGCCGTCCAGAAAGGACTCCTGCAAGGCCTGCTCGCTGTCAGCCAGGCTGACTGTCTCGATGGCAGTTATGCCGGTATCGTCATGCTCGGCCAGCATCAGCCCGGCATCGGTGACCAGCAGCAATTGCCTGCCCAGGGCGATGATGTTGGCGACGGTGCGCTTGTAGAGTTCGGATGCAATCTGGCTGTCTGCCGATACCGGCCGGTATTTCCATTGCTGTCGATCGAATCGCGCCATGCCGGCGAACGAGCTCAGCCATATCGTCTGGTCTACGTTTGTCAGGTTGATGAAGCGGCGATTGACTCGTACGTCACCACCGGGAAGCGGCATGCGTTCGAATGCCGAGAATCCATCGTCGGCACGCAAGCGGCCGATACCGCGCTCCAGCGAGCCGAACCAGATGTCGCCATCGATGATCGTTGGCGAGTAGCTGCCACCGCGGGCGTCATCGGGCCTGGACCACTGGCCGGTCTCGAGATCCAGCGTTTCGATCGAGTCCACCGTGGCGACAAACAGCCGGTTCTCGTGGACGAGAATGTCGTTGATGAAGAAATCGGAGGGCTGATGCACGGTTACCGGGCCGGTGACTGCCCAGCGTCCGGCCTGGAGGCTCACGGGGATTTCCAGCAATCGATTGGCGTTGCTGATCCACAGCCGATCGGCCGCGTGCGCAATCGCACGGCTGTCCGTGGGCTGGTCGGGCGAATCGCCAAGCATCGATACCAGGCGGAAGCGCTCGGCAACGGCTGGCCGCATCCAGACTCCGTCCCCGGTGCCAAGCAGCAAGTCGCCGGACGCAAGCACGGTCGCGTCCCAGACAGTGGTCGGCGGGATCTTGAAGGGTACGGCCCTGGCAGGTGTTGCCGTGTAGAGGAGGCGGTAGTCCCTGTCGTAGACCTGGCTCATGCCGCCATTCAACATTACCAGCAGTCGACCATCGCCGATGTCGGCGAGTGCCCGGTAGAAATCCGTACCGTTGGCCAGCGGATTGCTGGCAATCTTCTGCCAGTTTCCAAACGGCTGGTCGGGCTCCTGGATGTAGATGGATGATTCGAAAGCGATTGCCATGCGGCCATCGTCGAGCAGCTGCATGTCCTCGGTAACGGGTTGTTCGCCCTGCGGCCACGGCATCCTGCCAAGCAGGGCCTCGGTATCCGGGTCGAACACCACGATCTCTGTATTGGACATGGTGGCCCAGATGTTTCCCTGGCTGTCGGGAACCACCCGGTTTACCCGATTGCCACGCATGGCCGTGCCGCTGCCCCATTGGCGCAGCGGTTTCAGCGCCAGGCTTTGCGTGTCCAGCTGGAACAACCCGCTGGTGAACGTACCGATCCAGAGTTTTCCATTGCGATCGAAGGTCATCGACCAGATACGGTTGTCGAACTCCGGTACCGCCGGTGCGAGCACGGGATCGATGCGGACAAAGCGGTCGGTGCTGTCGTCGAACCGATGCACGCCGCCACCCCAGGTGCCGACCCAGATCTCGCCCTCGGGGGATTCGGCGATGGCCCGGATGAAATCGCTTTCCAGGCTGCCATCGGACTCTGCCGAGGATTCGAAGTAGACGAGCTCGCTGCCGTCGTACATTGCGAGGCGATCTTCCATGCCGATCCAGAGGCGCCCGACACTGTCTTCGAAGGTCTTGTGTACCGGGGTGCGGGTCTCAAGCAAGGGAATGCCGACACGTTCGAAGAACAGCGGATGAATGCTGGCGTCATCGCCATCTGCCGCGTCCGCGGGAAATGCCTGCAACAGGCTGAGGCCCAGCAGCAAAGCGACCCAGCGGATGTCAGTCATGCGAGTTTCCGCTCAGGAGGTCAAGGATGTCCGTGACCGAACGTTCCAGCGCATGGAGGCTGTCAGCGAGCGCTGCGGGGCTGGTTCCGGCATGCAAATCGGATTCGGTGGCGTCGGCCACTTCCTTGAGGGCGGGGAACTTGCAGAAGGCGGCGGTACCCGCCAGGCCGTGGACGGCATCGATCGCGGCCTGCGAGTCGTTGGCGGCAAAGGCCGTTTTTGCTGCCCCCAGCTGGATCGGCAGGTCTTCTGCCAGCATTTGCTGGACGGTCGGGTCCAGCCCCTTTACGGCTGCCAGCAGCTCGCTTTCGCCCTCCATGTATCGCCCCCAGGTCATCGTGCACAGTCCCCAGCGACGAATATGCCGCCTTAGAAGGGGAAGGTCAAAGCGCGTGGCAGGAGTCGTGGCGGGCCGAGGCCATCTGGTAGACTTCCTGCCTGCCAAGAGGAGGAAGCATGGGCGTTCTGGTTTTCGATATCGAAACGGTTCCGGATTTCGAGGCGGGTCGCAAGATTCATGACCTGGAGGGACTGGATGATGCCGAGGTCGGCAAGGCCATGCTGCATCTGCGGCGGCAACAGACCGGCCACGAGTTCCTGCCACATCACCTGCACAGGGTCGTCGCGATTTCCTGCGTCATGGCCAGTCATGACAGCGTCAAGGTCTGGTCGCTGGGCGAGCAGGACGCAGGCGAAGCGGAGCTGGTGACCCGTTTCTTCGATGGTATCGACCGCTTTACGCCGGACCTGGTCAGCTGGAACGGTTCGGGTTTCGACCTGCCGGTGCTGCACTACCGTGCCATGGTGCATGGTATCGCCGCCCCGCGTTACTGGGAGGTCGGTGACGAGGACCGTGATTTCAAATGGAACAATTACCAGAGCCGTTTTCACTGGCGGCACCTCGACCTCATGGATGTGCTCGCCGGCTTCCAGATGCGAGCCAATGCCAAGCTGGACCAGGTCGCCATGCTGTGCGGGTTCCCGGGCAAGCTCGGCATGGATGGCTCCAAGGTCATGGATACCTGGCTGGGTGGCGATCTGCAGGCGATCCGTGATTACTGTGAAACGGATGTCTTGAATACCTACCTGGTCTACCTGCGCTTCGAGCGCATGCGCGGCAAATTGTCGTCGGCCGAGGAGGCCGCGCGCCAGGGTCTCCTGAAGGAATGGTTGCAGGGAGAAGGCAAGCCGCACTTCGACGAGTTCCTGGCCACCTGGGAAGGGATGAGCGACTGATGCCGCGCAAACCAGCAACGAATCGTGCCTCGGACGGGGCACCGCGCCAGCCGAAAGTGTTCACCGAGGTGATCGAGGACCTCAGCCATGACGGCCGGGGTGTTGCCCGTATCGAGGGCGGCAAGACGGTTTTCGTGAGCGGTGCGCTGCCGGGCGAGACCGTGACCTTTGTTCGTCGCAAGAAACACCGGCGCTTCGACGAAGGCGAGGCGACCGAAATCGAAAACCCGTCGCCTGACCGCGTCGAACCGGAATGCCCGCATTTCGGCGTCTGCGGTGGTTGCAGCCTGCAGCACCTCGCGCCCGCTGCGCAGATCGATGCCAAGCAGAAAGTCCTGGCTGACAATTTCGAGCGCCTCGGCAAGGTCGACCCGGAGAGCTGGCTCGAACCCCTGATCGCGGATCAATGGGGTTATCGACGCCGGGCTCGCCTGGGGGTCAAGTGGGTGAAGAAGAAGGGCAAGGTCCTGGTGGGCTTTCGCGAGCGCCATGCGCCTTTCATTGCGGAGCTGGAAAGCTGCAAGGTGATTGCCCCGGAGATCGGCGAGAAGCTGACGGACTTTGGCGAGCTGATCGGTGCACTGTCCATCCCGGACCGCATTCCGCAGCTCGAGGTGTCGGTCGCCGAAAATGCCACGGCCGTAGTCGTTCGCCACCTGGATCCCTTGACTGAGGACGACCTGTCGAAGCTGGCCGATTTCGGGCGCGAACATGGTATCCGCTTCTATCTCCAGTCCAAGGGGCCGGATACCATCGTGCCACTGGAGCCGGATGCCGATACGCCATTGCGCTATTCGATACCGGCCGAGTCACTGGCATTCGAGTTCCTGCCGAGCGACTTCATCCAGGTCAATGCGTCGTTGAACAATGCCATGGTGGCGCATGCGCTGGGTTTGCTCGAGCTGCAGGGTACCGAGTCGGTACTGGACCTGTTCTGCGGCCTGGGCAATTTCACCCTGCCACTGGCGCGCCACGCAGCCACCGTCACCGGTGTCGAGGGAGACGATGGCCTGGTGAACCGGGCGCGTGACAATGCTCGCGCCAATGGACTCGGTAATGTCGATTTCCACGTCGCCAACCTGTTCGAGCCGATCGAGGATTTCGAATGGGCTCGCAGGCAGTACGACGTGCTGGTGCTGGACCCGCCGCGGGCCGGCGCCGAGGCCGTCTGCCATTCGGTCGAGCGCTTTGCCGCCGACACCATCCTGTACGTGTCCTGCCACCCGGGTTCGCTGGCAAGGGATGCGGGCATCCTGGTCAACGAGAAGGGCTATCGCCTGGTCAAGGCGGGTGTCATGGACATGTTCCCGCACACGGCCCATGTCGAGTCGATTGCGCTGTTCCGTCGCGAGGTGGCCTGAGCATGGCGACCGAGATCGAGCGCAAGTTCCTGGTGACCGGCGATGCCTGGCGCCAGCTGGTCGAGCGCGAGGCCTTCATGCGGCAGGGATACTTCAACCAGCCGCGGGAGAATGGCGAGCGCGCCTCGGTCCGTATTCGGCTGGCGGGTGACGAAGCCTTTCTCAATATAAAGAGCGCGGAGGAAGGAACCACCAGGACAGAGTTCGAATACGGCATTCCGGTACCGGATGCGGTGGCCATGCTGGACGAGCTCTGCCTGCAACCCTTGATCGAGAAAGTTCGCTACTGGGTGCCATGGGAAGGCCTGTATTTCGAGATCGACGTCTTCCAGGGGCGCAATGCCGGCCTGACAGTCGCTGAACTGGAGCTTCCGACGGCCGATCATGTGGTCAGCCTGCCGGAATGGATCGGCAGAGAGGTCAGTGACGACTATCGCTATTACAATACGGCTTTGGCCAGGCGGCCTTACGATGAATGGACGACGGACGCGGAAGCATGAGACCTGACCTCGAATTGCATGTCGATATCGCCAGCCAGCGTCTCAGTGTCGAGAGTGGTGGCGAGGAAATCGCGAGCTATCCCGTGTCCACGGCCCGCAATGGCGCCGGTGAACAGGATGGCAGCTTCTGCACGCCGCGAGGACGGCACCGTGTGGCCGAGAAGTTCGGTGGCGATGCACCGCTCAATGCCGTGTTCGTCGGGCGCGCCGCAACGGGAGAGACCTGGTCCCCGGAGCTTGCCATTGCGCATCCCGATCGCGACTGGATCCTGACACGCATACTCTGGCTCGAGGGCACGGAAGACGGCTTCAACCGGGGAGGTGCTGTCGATTCCCGCCAGCGCTATATCTACATTCACGGTACGCCGGATTCCGAGCCGATGGGCGAGCCCGCCTCCCATGGCTGCATCCGCATGCGCAACGCGGATGTGGTCGAGCTGTTCGATTTCGTGCCCGTTGGTTGCCCGGTCATCATCCACGAGAGACGATTCGACCGCGTGGGTGAGCAATGAGCCTCGGACCACTGCTGGTTGATATTGCCGGACACGAACTCGACGAGGAGGACCTGCGGGTCCTGAAACACCCGCTGGTCGGTGGCGTCATCCTGTTTACCCGGAATTTCGCGAGCATCCAGCAGCTCGAAGGCCTGGTAAAGGCGATCCACGATGTGCGCAGTCCGCGCTTGCTGGTCACCGTCGATCACGAAGGTGGCCGGGTGCAGCGCTTTCGCGAGAGCTTCACGGTGTTGCCGCCCGCGCGGGCCTTCGGTGAAGCCTGGCGCCAGGACGAGAAGGATGGCCTGGCGCTGGCAGAGCGGGGTGGCTGGCTGATGGCCAGCGAATGCCTGGCGGCAGGGATCGATCTCAGTTTTGCGCCGGTGCTCGACCTCGATCTTGGTATCAGTTCCATCATCGGGGACCGGGCCTTCCATCGCAGCGTCGACGGGGTCAGTCGCCTGGCCAGCGCCTGGATGCGTGGCATGAAACAGGCCGGCATGGTCGCAACGGGCAAGCATTTCCCCGGCCATGGTGGCATCGCCGGCGATTCGCACCTGGTGCTGCCGGTCGATACGCGACCCCTGGCCGATCTCGAACAACGTGACATGGTCCCGTTCCGACGCCTGATTGCCAACAACATTGCGGCGATCATGATGGCCCACGTGGTCTATCCGGATGTCGACGATCTGCCCGCCAGTTTTTCGCGTCGCTGGATTGGCGAGCAGTTGCGGGGACGGCTGGGCTTCAAGGGGGCGGTCTTCTGCGATGACCTGAGCATGGAAGGTGCGGTCGGCATCGGCAGTTATGCAGATCGTGCGCGCCTTGCCCTGGAGGCAGGCTGCGACATGCTGCCGGTCTGCAACAATCGTGCTGGCGTGCTGGAGATACTGGACAGCGGCATCGAGCATGATGATCCGGCCAGCGCCCTGCGGCTGGCGCGACTGCACGGTCGCACCGGCGACGGCCTGGAGCGACTGCAAGGTACCGCCGAGTGGCAAGCGGCGCAGCAAGCGGTCGGCCGCCTGGACAGCGGTGGGCAGCAGCTGACCCTGGGTGAACAGCAGGACTGATATCAAGGAGCAAGGCAATGGCAGTCGAGAAGTGGCTTGAAGAGCTTGTCAGCATTCCCGGTGGCTGGGGGCTGACAGGGCAGGTATTCATCATCATCTTCCTGGCGCTGGTTGCAGAGCTGGTGCAGCGAGTCATCCTGAATCGCATGCATCGCAAGGCCGAAAAGACGCGCACACCCTGGGACGACGCCTTGCTCGGTTCGGTTCGCAAGCCATTGTCGGCATTGATCTGGCTGGTCGGTATCTCGCTGGCCGCCGAAATCATTGCGCGACAGTCCGACGCAGCGCTGTTCGATTACATCCAGCCGGCGCGCGAGCTTGGCCTGATTGCGATCGTGACCTGGTTCGTGCTGCGTTTCATCGGTCGCGCCGAGCGCACCATCATGAAGTACTCGCAGCATTACGACTCCGATATCGACCAGACGGCGGTCGACGCCGTTGCCAAGCTGCTGAAGGCCACCGTGGCCATCACGTCGGGCCTGGTGGTCCTGCAAACCCTCGGGGTCAGCATTTCCGGCATTCTTGCCTTTGGCGGTGTCGGTGGCATTGCCGTCGGCTTTGCCGCTCGCGACATGCTGGCGAATTTCTTCGGCAGCCTTACCATCTACCTGGACAAGCCTTTCAAGGTCGGTGACTGGGTGCGTTCCCCGGACCGTGAAATCGAGGGCACGGTGGAGAAGATCGGCTGGCGCTCCACCCGCATTCGCACGTTCGACCAGCGACCGCTCTACATCCCCAACGCCGCATTCACGACCATTGTCGTCGAGAATCCATCCCGCATGCTGAACCGGCGTATCAATGAAACGGTCGGCATTCGCTACGATGACTATGCCGCGATCAGGGAGATCGTCGACGACATCCGACAGATGCTGGAACAGCATGCCGATATCGACCAGGACCGCACCTTGATCGTGAATTTCCTGAGCTTCGGCGGATCGTCGCTGGACATCATGGTTTACTGCCTGACCCGAACCATCAACTGGGTCGAATTCCACGCCGTGAAGCAGGACGTGCTGCTGAAGATCGGCGATATCATCGAAGGCCATGGTGCCGAGATCGCCTTTCCGACGAGAACCCTGCACCTGGCATCACAGGTCGCTACGGTGCCGGAGGGTGCGTCGCAATGAACGGCACTGTCACGCTCGAGCACCTCGAGGAAGTACGGCGGCGTTCCGACTGCCTGCACGATGCCGCGGCAGTCCGCGGGGCCGTTGCCGACATGGCTGGCGCGATCAACGCTGCCATGGAGCCGAAGGTCGATACCCTGGTAATGCCGATCATGAACGGCGGCCTGGTTCCGGCCGGTTGGTTGCTGCCGTTGTTCGACTTTCCGTTCGAGCTCGACTACCTGCATGCCAGCCGCTACCGTGGTGAAACACAGGGTGGCCAGCTGCAGTGGCTGAAGCCGCCGGCCGTGGGCCTCGAAGGTCGAGAGCTGCTGCTGATCGACGACATCCTCGACGAGGGCGTCACCTTGAAACTGATTGTCGAGGCCTGCCGGCAGCAGGGCGCGGCCAGCGTCCGTACGGCCGTGCTGGCGCGCAAGGACCATGACAGGAATGTCGGCTTCGAAGCGGATTTCGTCGGACTGGAGGTGGAAGATCGCTACGTGTTCGGTTGCGGCATGGATTACCGCAATCATTTTCGCCAGCTACCGGCGATTCATGCCTTGCCGGATGACATGCTGTGACCAGTGAGGACTTTCCAATGCGAGGATGGCAGGAATGAGCGAAATCGGGATTATCGGAGGCACCGGGTTGACCCGCTTGCCGAACCTCGAAGTCACGCGGCGCGAGGTGGTGGCAACGCCCTATGGCGAAGCATCGGCGCCGCTGGTGCATGGTGTGCTGGCCGGCAGGGAGGTGGTCTTTCTCGCCCGTCATGGTTACAGCCACACCATTCCACCGCACCAGGTGAATTACCGTGCCAATGTCTGGGCCTTGCACAAGATCGGCGTCGAGCGGGTCGTGGCGGTCGCCGCAGTAGGCGGCATTCGTGCCGACATGGCGCCGGGCAACATTGCCTTTCCCGACCAGATCATCGATTACACCTATGAACGTGCCCAGACCTTTTTCGACTCCGATCTCGACGAAGTCGTGCACGTGGATTTTACCGAGCCGTACTGCCCGGATTGTCGCGGCACCCTGATTGCCGCGGCTGAGAAGGAGAAGCTTGGCGCCATCGGCGATGGCTGTTACGGAGCGGCCCAGGGTCCGCGACTGGAAACGCGCGCCGAGGTCGACCGCCTGGAGCGCGACGGGTGTGCCATGGTCGGCATGACGGGCATGCCGGAGACCGTTCTGGCGCGCGAACTCGGCATTTCCTACGCCTGCTGTGCGGTCATCGTCAACTGGGCGGCTGGTCGAGGGGAGTTGGATATCCATGCCGACATCGAAGCCCACCTGGACAGTGGCATGGAGAAGGTCGGCAGGTTGCTGGCGGCCGCCTTGCCGGACCTCTAGTACGACTGGCTGCTGCGCAAGCGTGATCAGCAAAAAGCCCGGCGATGCCGGGCTTTTCTTCAAGTTGCTTACCGTGCGGTGTCGCTGTCCGGCGGGATCTCGATTTCCCGCGGCGTGATGGTCAGGATCATGCCGTACAGGGGATGGTCGAAGTAGTGGATTTCGCGACTGCGCAGGCGACGCTTTTCGGCCAGTCTGAATCCTTCGAACAGGACTTCTTCCGGTTCCAGCGACAGGATCTCGGCTTCCTCCAGTGTCAGCTCGCCACGTGCGAGCGATTCGAGAATCTCCTGGCGGCGCGTGTCGCGTTCCGATGCTTTCTGCTGCACGTAGTCTTCCGTGGCCAGCGTTGCGTTCTTGATGATTTCCGGATTGATGTCGTTGGGCAGGTAAAGCAGGTCTGCCTGAACATGCAGGTAGGTCTTGAGATAGACCAGCAGGGAGCCATCCAGCGGGCGCTTGTAATCGGGTCGCTGGTTCTCTTCTGCCATGTCGCCATCCGTCGGATCATCGTCGCGTCCAGCTCCTTCGACGCTTTGCAGGCGCTCGTTGACCGGGAACTGCTCGAAACGGTTGTCGCTCGATGCCGCTTCGTCTTCCAGCTGCTCGTCTTCCGGCTCGAAGGCGCCGGGCAGGGTGATGCGCATCGGCCTGGCGTCCTCCAGTGACGTGCCTGGCTGCGTCCAGGCCGCGTGCAGCAGCGGCGTGTAACGCGAGGAACGCGCGAGCGAGTCGGCAATGCCCTGCATCTGCAACTGCTCGTCATCCAGCGGCACGTAGGCCTCGGGCAGGTAGTCTTCTGCGACGGCTGGCGACGTCTCGTCGCTCGTCATGTCGACTTCTCCGAACAGGGCCTGCAAGCCATCGATATCCGGGCTGCCTGTATCTGCCGGCCAGGTCTCGTCACTGCGCGGATTGTTCTGCTGGAAGATGATGAACTCGACGTCATACCAGGTGATGGTTTCCGCCTCGCTGGCGGGCACGCCGGCGGACACCGGTCCGCTGGCAAGCAGGGCAATCCAGGCCACGGCCAGGAGGCCGGTTACGGGTCGTGAACGTACGTACGGCGATGACATCAATGTTCATCCTCTTTCTGTGCATGACATGGCCTGTTCGGCCGACCAGCAGTGTAACGACTGGCGGCTGTGCCTGCACCTGCAGGCCGGTCAGGCATTGCTGGCACGGTCCAGCTGGCTGGGCGACAGGGTTGCAAGCAGGCGCTCGACAAAGTCGATGCGCTCGTCCAGGTCCAGCAGCTCGGTCTTGAAGCGCAGCTTTTCCTCGCCATCCAGCTTGAACACGGAAGGCTGAGTCTGCACCAGCTTGATGATCTCCAGCGGCTCGATGGAAGGATTTTTGGTGAAGACAAGTCGACCACCGCCATCGGCGGCCTCGATCTTGCGGATCCCCAGCGGTGCCGCTTTCAGCTTCAGCGCGGTAATCCGGAACAGGTTCTTCGCGGGCTCCGGCAGCAGGCCGAAACGATCGATCATTTCCACCTGCAGTTCGTCCAGCGCTTCTTCGCTTGCTGCCGAGGCGATGCGCTTGTACATCACCAGGCGCATGTGCACATCGGGCACGTAGTCATCCGGGAGGATGGCCGGCACCTTGAGATCGACCTCGGGGCCATGGTCCAGCGGCGCTTCGAGATCCGGCGTTTCACCGTCCTTCAGGGCCTTGACGGCGCGCTCCAAGAGCTCGGTATATAAAGTGAAGCCGACTTCCTGGATCTGGCCGGACTGGCCTTCACCCAGCAATTCGCCCGCTCCACGGATTTCGAGATCGTGGGTTGCCAGGGTAAAGCCGGCACCCAGGTCTTCAAGGGATTCGATGGCTTCCAGCCGCTTGACCGCATCTGCTGTCAGCACGGCCTTGGGCGGCGTCAGCAGGTAGGCATAGGCGCGATGATGCGAGCGACCAACGCGGCCGCGCATCTGGTGCAGCTGAGCCAGGCCGAACTTGTCGGCACGGTTGATGACGATGGTGTTGGCGGTGGGCACGTCGATGCCGGATTCAATGATGGTGGTGGCCAGCAATACATTGAAACGCCGGTGGTAGAAATCCAGCATCACCTGTTCCAGTTCGCTCTCCCGCATCTGGCCATGGGCAACACGCACCTCGGCTTCCGGTACGAGCTCGCGTACCCGGTGTGCGAACTTCTCGATGGTCTCGACCTCGTTGTGCACGAAGTAGGCCTGGCCACCGCGCTTGATCTCGCGGAGGATGGCCTCGCGGATCAATGCATCGTTCCATTCCGACACGAAGGTCTTCACCGACAGTCGTTCCATCGGCGGCGTGGCGATGATGGAAAGGTCGCGAATGCCGGACAGTGACATGTTGAGCGTGCGCGGAATCGGCGTGGCCGTGAGGGTCAGGACGTCGACTTCGGCGCGCAGGCGCTTGAGCTTCTCCTTGTGACGAACGCCAAAGCGATGTTCCTCGTCGATGATGACGAGGCCGAGATCCTTGAATCGTGCCTGGTCCGAAAGCAGTCCGTGGGTGCCGACCACGATGTCCAGCTGGCCGGACTCCATGCCGTCGAATACCGCGTTCTTTTCCTTCTGCGTCCGGAAACGACTGTGCACGCCGATCTTTACGGGCCAGTCGGCAAATCGGTCTCGGAAGGTCTGGTAATGCTGCTGTGCGAGCAGGGTCGTCGGCACCAGCATGGCGACCTGCTTGCCGCCCTGCACGGCGACGAAGGCTGCGCGCATTGCCACTTCGGTCTTGCCGAAACCGACATCCCCGCAAACCAGTCGGTCCATGGGTTGCGCGGAGGTCATGTCCTTGACGACGCCGTTGATGGCCCCGGTCTGGTCGATGGTTTCATCGAAGGGGAAGTCATCACAGAACGCCTGGTAGTCCTCCTGCGTCAGCCGGTACTGATGGCCTTTGCGGGCGGCCCGTCGCGAGTAGATGTCGAGCAGTTCGACCGCCGCGTCCCGGGCTTTTTCGGCCGCGCGCTTCTTGGCCTTCGACCATTGTTCCGAGCCCAGTCGGTGCAAGGGTGCGGATTCCGGTGATGTGCCCGTGTACCGCGAAATCAGGTGCAGGGCATGGACGGGCACATAGAGCTTGTCACCGCCGGCATACTCCAGCGTCAGGAATTCGGTCTGGCTTTCACCGATATCCAGTGCCTTCAGGCCGCGGTAGCGGCCCACGCCATGCTCCTCGTGCACGACCGGCGAGCCTACGGCGAGATCGGTAAGGTCGCGGATGATGGTGTCCGGATCGCGGACCGCGCGGCGCCGGCTGCGGGTCCGGGCGCGTTCGCCGAACAGCTGGGGCTCGGCAATGACGGAGATGCCCTGCCGGGGCAGGTGGATGCCTTCCTGCAAGGGGGCAACGCAGACCACGACCGGCGCATCGCTGGCCAGGAATTCGGGCCAGCTGGCCACTGTCTGGGGATCCAGCTTGCGCTTCTTCAGGAGGTCCAGCAGGGTTTCGCGCCGGCCGGTCGACTCGGCTACGAACAAGGCACGGCCACCCGCACCATTGAAGGAAGCGAGGAAATCGAGCAGCAGGCGCGCGGGTTCTTCCTGGCGGGAGTTGAGACGCAGCTCCGGGGGTTGCACGGAATCGAAATTGTGTCCGTTCGAGGCGTCCAGCAGTTCGAAGGAATGGATGTCGACACCGGGCAGCGCGGCAAGCTGCGATTTTGCTTCGTCCGGCGCCACGGCGATTTCGGCCGGCGCCAGCAGCGGGCGCTCGATATCGCCATGGCGTTGCTCGTAACGGTCCTCGATCTGCGCCCAGGCTTCGTCCAGTGCCGCATCGACCGTATCGAAGCGGCAGGCAACCACCGCGGCAGGCAGGTAGTCGAACAATGTCGATGTCTGCTCGAAAAACAGCGGCAGGTAGTACTCCACACCTGACGGTGCATTGCCGTCGGTCACGGCCTTGTAGACCTGGCTGCGCGACGGATCGCCTTCGAAGCGCGCTCGGTAGCGGGTTCGGAAAGCCTTTATCGCTTCCGGGTGGAGCGGGAACTCGCGGGCTGGCAGCAGGCGGATCTTGTCCAGCTTCTCCAGCGACAGCTGGGTGTCCGGATCGAAACTGCGAATGGTTTCGATTTCATCATCAAACAGGTCGAGGCGAAATGGCAGCTCCGAGCCCATGGGGAAAATGTCGACCAGCGAGCCGCGTACCGCGAACTCGCCATGCTCCATGACCTGGGAAACACGGGAATAACCAGCGCTTTCGAGCCGGCTGCTCAAGGCCTCGAGGTCGATCGCGTCGCCGACGTCCATCAGGAAGCTTTCGCCATCCAGCCACTCCCGCGGCGCGATTCGCTGCAACAGGGTGCCGGCTGCCACCAGGATGACGCCTTGCTGCAGGGTCTCCAGGCGATTCAGCGTGGCGAGCCGACGGGAAACGATGTCCTGGTGCGGTGAAAAGACATCGTAGGGCAGGGTCTCCCAGTCCGGCAGCGGTACCACCGGCAGCTCGCTGCCGGCCAGCAGGAAACCGAGCTCGGCCTCCAGGCGCTCGACGTCACGGGCACTGGAGCAGACCACCAGCAAGGGCCGGCCGCTGTGGCGGGCCGCCTCAGCGATAGCCAGCGCCGGCGCGGCACCGTACAGCTGGCCCCAGGCCCGTTGTTCTGGTCCTTGTGCCGGGAGCTGCAGGTCGACACCGTCTTTAAAAAATACCATTATAAACAATCACCTGAAGAGGATATTTAAAGTCAATTATCTTTATTGGGAAACGCAAAAGTGCGCCCCCGGCAGGGCCGGGCGCGAGGCGCGAACAGTATAACGCTTCGGTACAATGGCGGCGATCGTGGTCGGCGGTATCCTCATCCCGTTTTCTTTGGCTATTATTATTGTTAAATGGAACACCAGCGAGCGATCGGCAGGACGGGCCGGTCTGTGTGAGAGACAAGCATGCGTAAACTCGATCAACTGGATGCCATACAACGGCTGGATCCCTACTTGCTGGCGCGCTGGATCCGCGCCAAGCGGGTCATGCTGGCCTGCAGCGGCGTGTTGTCCGTCACGGTCCTGCTGGGCTGGCTGTTCCCGGTCGTGGGGGATGGATTGCCGGCAGGCTGGGAGCACATGAAGGTCAGCACGGCCCTGTCGGTCCTGCTGGGGATTTCAGCCGTTCTCGTGATCCAGCCGGGTGTGGATCGCCAGCGCAAATTCAAGGGCCGGGTGCTTCTGCTGTTGATGATGGTGCTGGCGGGCTCCGCGCTGCTGACCCATTGGCGCGCGGCGCCGGGCCCCCTGGAAACCTTTCTTGCGAGGGGCGATGCGACCGAGCTGCCAGGGACCATGTCCATGCAAACGGCGGTCTTCATGCTGCTGTTCAGCCAGGTGATCTGGATCGAGTGGACGGCGACGGGCGTGATGGGAAAGCTTGCCGATGCCGTGACCTTTCTCCTGTTCCTGATGCTGGTGCTGTTCCTGTGTGGTTACCTGTTTGGAAGCTACGAGTTCATCAGCAGCCGCGAGACACTCAAGGTCAGCGTGCCCACCTGGTTCTGCATGGCCAGCCTGAGTTTCGTAGCCATCACGCGACGTGTCCGGTCACCGTTATTCTCGGTGGTAGTGGGCAAGGGTGCGGGTTCGCGGACGGCGCGACTCATTGCGCCTGGCCTGACCCTGGCGCCCCTGCTGGTGATCTTTCTCGTCGAGCGGGCCATTGCAGGTGGCCAGCTGAGCATGGCGCAGGGTGCGTCGGTGGCTGCAACGTTCCTGGTGGCCGGTGGCTTCCTGTTCGTGTTCTGGGTGGGTCGCAAGATCAATTCCTACGAGGACGAACTGCGCATGCTGGCGATGGTGGACTCGCTCACCCAGCTCAGCAATCGACGTGGCCTCGAGCTGGTGGGAGAGCCCTTGTTTCGCGATGCATTGCGGAACCGGCGGGAACTGCAGCTGATGTTCTTCGACCTGGACGGACTGAAACGTGTCAACGACCGCCTCGGTCATGAGGCGGGCTCTTCCCTGATCATGACGTTTTCCGAGCAGCTTGGCCTGGCCTTCGCCGAGGCCGATCTCGTGGCACGGATAGGCGGGGACGAATTTGTCGCCCTTGGCGACCCGGCGGTGCTGGCATCCGCACTCGCGGATCTTCATGGTCGGCTGGCGCGCATCAATGCTGGCGAGGACCGCAGCTACGACATCGAATTCAGCGCAGGCACCTCGACGCTGGGCGAGCCTGGCAGGGGACGTCGGAGCTTCGCGACCTTGCTGGAGGAGGCGGACCAGGCAATGTATCGCGACAAGCGCCGCAAGCAGGTGTCTCGCTCGCGGATCTGAATTCACCCCTCCCGTCAGTCGTTCTACTACGCTTGGTTGATCGATCATCCGGCAATGTGCCGCCGGGAGGGAATGATGGCAATGGCGAAAGCACGGCTCTTCAAGGTCCTGCGCTGGTCGGGCGGCGGGCTGCTCGCAATGGCTCTGCTTGCGGTGCTGCTTGTCTACGGACTGTCCCAGCGGGTCATTGCCACGAAGTACGACGTGCAGGGGCAGGACCTGGCCTTGCCGACCTCTCCGGAGGCCTTGCTGCTGGGCGAGAAAATTGCCAGGACCCGCGGTTGTGTCGGTTGCCACCGTTCCGACGCAGGTGGCCGCCAGTTCATCGATGACTGGAAGCTGGCGAGCGTGGCTGCGCCGAACCTGACGCAACTGGTCCACGAGCGCAGTGTCGCCGAGCTGGATCGGAGCATACGGCAGGGCGTGCGCGACGATGGGCGCAGCGTCATCATCATGCCGTCTGCCATGTATCACCAGCTGGCAGATGCGGAAGTGGCAGCGGTCATTGCCTGGTTGCGAACATTGCCGCGCATCGAACGTGACTTCGGCGAGCGTTCCTTCGGTCCGCTGGCCCGGCTCGGCTTCGCACTGGGAGATTTCAAGACCGAGCGCATGGTGATACCGGAATACCCGCCACTCGATGCCTCGACCTCCGATCCGGTCGGGAAGGGGAAGTACCTTGTCCACACGACCTGCACCGAGTGTCACGGTGCTGATCTCGGTGGGAAGAATCGTCCACGCGCGCCGGATCTCGTGGTTGCGGCAGCCTACTCACCCGACAACTTCTCGACCCTGTTGCGCGAGGGGCTCGCGCAGGGTGGCAAGGAGCTGAAATTGATGAAGACGGTTGCCTTGACGCGCTTTGCCTACTTCGATGACGAGGAGATTGCCGCCATCCACGCTTACTTGAGTTCGCCTGAATTCCTGGCGACCCGCCAGTGAAGCGGCCGCGTTTCAGTCGCGGTAGCGCTTGAGCAGGTCGCCATAGGCCTCGATCCGCCGGTCGCGCAGGAAGGGCCAGATGCGGCGAACGTTCTCGGAGCGGGCCAGGTCGATGTCGACCACCAGCACCTCTTCTTCCTCGATGCTCGCCTCGGCGAGGAATTCGCCCTGGGGTCCTGCCACGAAGCTCGAGCCCCAGAATTCGATCCCGCTGGTGTGGCCGGAGGGGTCGAGTTCCTTGCCGACCCGATTGCAACTCAGTACCGGCAGGCCGTTGGCCACGGCGTGCCCGCGCTGGCTGGTGATCCAGGCATCGCGCTGGCGCGCATGGTCGTCGACCGGGTCTTCCTCCACCCAGCCAATGGCTGTCGGGTAGAGCAGCAGTTCGGCCCCGGCCAGGGCCATCAGGCGAGCGGCTTCCGGATACCACTGGTCCCAGCAGACCAGTACGCCGAGCCTGCCCACGGAGGTGTCGATGGGTTCGAAGCCGAGGTCGCCCGGAGTGAAGTAGAACTTTTCGTAATACCCGGGATCGTCGGGGATGTGCATCTTGCGGTACTTGCCGGCAATGCTGCCGTCCTTCTCCAGGACCACGGCGGTATTGTGGTAGATGCCGGCTGCGCGCCGCTCGAACAGCGAGGTAACCAGCACGATACCGAGATCCTTTGCCACTGCGGCCAGGGTGTCGGTCGACGGGCCCGGAATGGTCTCTGCGAGGTCGAACACCTCCGGATCTTCCGTCTGGCAGAAATAGGGTCCGGTATGCAGTTCCTGCAGGAGGACCAGGCCTGCGCCCTTGCTCGCTGCTTCCTTGATCCCGTTGATGCTGCGGGCCAGGTTGGCGTCGCGATCGGCAGAGCAGCGCTGTTGAACCAGCCCGACCGTCAGTGTCTTCGAATTCGTCATGTCATGTTCCTCGCGATGGCCAGGTTGATTCTCAGCGCAGGCCGGCAGGCAGCTGCATGGTCAGGCAGTGCAGGCTCCCGAAGCCGCGAATCACGGCGCGGCAATCGATCATCACGATATCGTGATCCGGAAAGGCGGCCTGCATGATATCGCGTGCGCGCTGGTCGTTGTCATCAGCATAGCCGGGCAGCAGCACGGCGCCGTTGATGATCAGGAAATTGGCGTAGCTCGCGGGCAGGCGCCGGCCGGTGTCCGGATCATGCTGCGGCTTCGGCAGGGGCAGGGCGCTGAGGCGATAGGCATCGCCATTGCGCTGGCGGAACGCTGCCAGCTCGGAAGCCATGTCCGCAAGCGCCTGGTAATGCGAGTCCGACGGGTCCTCACAGCCCTGGAAGACGATATGGTCCGGCGAGGCGAATCTTGCCAGGGTGTCGATATGCGCATCGGTGTCGTCGCCCTCGAGATGGCCATGTTCCAGCCACAGCACGCGATCAAGCCCGAGCTCCTGCGCCAGCACCTGCTCGATCCCGGCCTGGTCCAGGTCGGGGTTGCGGGTTTCGGCAAGCAGGCAGCGCTTCGTGGTCAGCAGGGTGCCAAGCCCGTCGGTCTCCACGGCGCCACCTTCGAGCACGAAGTCCCTTGAGTGCATGCCGACATTGAAAGCGCCGGCAATGCTGTCGTTGATCGCGTTGTCCTGGTCGGCGGGCCATTTGTTGCCCCAGCCGTTGAAGACGAAATTCATCAAGGTCAGCGCGCCGGACCTGTCGGCCACGGTCAGCGGACCATGGTCCCGGGCCCAGGTGTCGTTGCTGGCTGCGGTTACGTAGTGGATACGGCTGGCGGGCAGCTTGCGAGCGGCCAGCAGGCTGGCGACGTGCTTGCGATGCGCCCCGTCCTGGACGACGAGCAGCAGGTTCTCGCGCGCAGCAATTGCACTGGCCAGGTCAAGGTAAACGGCCTCGATGTCGGTCAGCATGTCCGACCAGTCGGTACCTGCATGCGGCCATGTCAGCATGACGCCCCATTGCGGGGCCCACTCTGCCAGCAACTTGTTCATCTCTACGCTCTCGTCGGCAAGGAGGCGAATTCTGCGTCAAAGCAACGCAGGACGGAAGGGGTGGCGCTCGACAGCGGGCGCAAAAAAGACGACGCCCGCGACAGTTGCCTGTGGCGGGCGTCGGGTAAAGCGTGCCTGTTTCGGCCTTACTGCGTCACGACGCTGTGCAGCACCTTGTCGTATTCGAAAAACACGCTGTAGCCGTCGTAATCCCAGCGCGTGATCGGCGGTTCGCCGACGGCCGGATGTTCGCTCGCCGGGCTGCCGAAGCTGTCGCGCACGGCCTCCATGGTCATGCCACGCTCCGGAGTGGGGAAGTCCGCCTCACGCATCATGCGGGCCGGTGCATCGCTGTCGGTGGTGGCATCGTCGTTCGCATCCACTTCCTCGATGACCAGCACGTCGCCGGACGTTTCTTCGACCATCTCGGCATCGCTTGCCTGCGATTCACTCGCGCTTTGCTCGGCCGCGTCGTCGGTTACGGGTTCGCCCGCAGCCAGGGTGAAAGGCAGTGCCAGCATCAGGATCAGCCAGTTCTTGGACATCACTCGTCTCCAGAGAGGTTATGGGCAAACTATAGCAGTCAATCGACAGGACAAAAAGCCAGGTTTATCCGTGGCTTGGACTTCGTCCTTCAAGTCGTGACCAAGCTCACGAAGACGAGTATGACGAGGTCTTGCCGGGGAATTCGTCAGGAAGGCGGGAATTTTGCCGAAATTGCTCGAATAACCAGCATTGGCGCGCCCTCCAGCCGCAAGGGTGCGTGTGTAGCGAGCCTGAATATGCTTAAATGCGCCGACCATGATGCGACCCTACGAACTTTTTATCGGGCTCCGGTATCTCCGGGCCAAGCGCCGAAATGGCTTCATTTCGGTCATTTCCCTGATTTCCATGCTGGGCATAGCGGTCGGCGTTATGGCGCTGATCACGGTGCTCAGCGTCATGAACGGCTTCGAGGGCGAACTCAGGAATCGCATTCTCAGCATGACATCCCACGCCACCATCTCGGGTTCCGGCGAGCGCCTGACCGATTGGCAGGCTGTCATCGATTCGGCGGAACGGCATCCCGAGGTGCTGGGAGCCGCCCCGTATGTTTCCGGCCAGGCCATGTTGAACGGCTCCGGCCGGATGAGCGGGGCGCTGGTTCGCGGTGTGCTGCCCAGCGAGGAGGCGAAGGTCTCCGAGATCGAAAGCAAGATGATTCGCGGCAGCATGAGCGAGCTGCGGCCGGGCGAATACAACATCGTGCTCGGGCGTTACCTGGCCTACTCGCTGGGTGCGCAACCCGGTGACTCCGTCATCATGTTGATTTCGCAAGGCAATGTGACCCCGGCGGGCATCATGCCGCGCATGCGCCGTTTCAATGTCGTCGGCATATTCGAGGCCGGCATGTACGAATACGATTCCACCCTGGCGCTGGTCAATCTCGAGGATGCCAGCCGCCTGTTCGGCATGAACGGGGAAGTCAGCGGGGTGCGTATCAAGCTGACCGACATGTTCCAGGCGCGACGCATTTCCCGCGAGCTGGTCGACTACCTGGACGGTGTCTACTACCTGTCCGACTGGACGCGCCAGCATGCCAATTTCTTTCGCGCCATCGCCACCGAGAAGACGGTGATGTTCGTGATCCTGACATTGATCGTTGCCGTTGCTGCGTTCAACATCATTTCGACACTGGTGATGGTGGTGACCGACAAGCAGTCGGACATTGCCATCCTGCGCACGCTTGGTGCCACCCCCCGCGCCATCATGAGCGTGTTCATGGTGCAGGGCACCTTCATCGGCTTGCTGGGTACGGCCATCGGCGTATCACTGGGCGTGTTGCTGTCACTGAATGTCGAGAACATCATCCCGGCGCTGGAGTCCTTTCTCGGGACGGACCTGCTGCCTGACGATGTCTACTACATCTCGGACCTGCCCTCGAAAATGGAGATGTCCGACGTCGTGACGGTCGGTATCACCGCATTCACCATGTCGATGCTGGCCGGTCTCTACCCGGCCTGGCGGGCATCGCGCACCCAACCTGCGGAGGCCTTGCGTCATGAATGACACGCCTGCCAATGCCATGCAGGCAGACGAACCGGTGCTGAGCTGCGAGTCGCTGGGCAAGACCTACAGCGATGCCGGCAACGATGTCGAGGTGCTCGCGGACATAGGCCTGTCCCTGTCGCGCGGCGAGTCGGCTGCCGTTGTAGGCGCCTCCGGCTCCGGCAAGAGCACGCTGTTGCACTTGCTCGGCGGGCTGGATCGCCCGACCACGGGCTCGGTGCGGATCAATGGCCGCGAAATGACGGCCCTGGGCGACGCGGCTCGTGGCCAGCTGCGGAATCGCGAAATCGGTTTCGTTTACCAGTTCCATCACCTGCTGCCCGAATTCACGGCTGCTGAAAACGTCGCCATGCCCTTGCTGGTTCGCCGTGAGTCGCCGTCGCGCGCCTTGCATGAAGCCGAGGCCTTGCTTGCGTCGGTCGGGCTGGGACATCGCCTGACCCACAAACCCGGCGAACTCTCGGGTGGCGAGCGCCAGCGTGCGGCGATCGCCCGCGCGCTGATAACGCGTCCGGCGCTGTTGCTGGCCGACGAGCCGACCGGCAACCTGGACTCGAAGAATGGCGAACAGGTATTCGAACTCATGATGGAATTGCAGCGCGAGCATGGCACCAGCCTGCTCGTTGTAACGCACGACCACCAGCTGGCGGGCCGGCTGGATCGCATGCTGACCCTTGAAGACGGGCGCCTGGTCGGTGACACGGCTGGCTGACACCGGCGAGCTCGGCCGCGAGACCGGCGCAAATTGCAGTAAGAGCCTGATGAATTAGGTACAATCCGGTTGCTCAACCTCCTCTAAGGCGAGATTTCATGTTCGACAAGCGAATCATCATTGGTGGCCTGCCTCGATCGGGTTCCACCCTGCTGAGGTTCATCCTTGATTCCTCGGATGACATCCTTTCCGGTCCGGAAACCAGTTTCTTTACCCAGCCGCTCCACAAGCTGCAGGCCCGGTCGGAGAAGGTCGCGACTCGACTCGCTCGAAAGCTGGAACTTGACGTGGAGGACGTCCAGGCGAGCATCATGCAGGCAGAAGATTCCTTCACTGCTTTTGACGGGATCATGGAAGCATTTGCCAGGTCGGTGGGTGTGGAAAAATCGGCCTGGGCGGAAAAGTCACCGGACAACTGCATTCATTACGGCCGCTTGCTGATCGAGAATCCGGACACTTACTTCATCAGCACGATTCGCCACGGCATCGACGTGGCAACGTCGGTCATCAAGGATCATCCGAAAAAAGGCAACGACTACTGGTGTTCCGTGCAGTTGTACGCTGACTGCATGGCCTACGTCATGGAATTCGATCATCCGAATCACATCATCGTGCGCTACGAAGACCTGGTTCGCGAACCGGAGTCCGTGCTGGATTCGCTGTCCACGTTCCTGGACATGCGATTCGACAGGAGTGTGCTGGAGCGCTTCAACCAGGAATCGAAGTCCCGGGATTTCTCCAAGGTGAATCAGCCGAAATTGAAAGAGAAGCTGCAGGACACCTGGGTCGGGCGCTATCGAGATCCGGCGCACAAGGGCAGGGTGGAAGAGTTCATGCAGCACGAGAGGGCGGTTCACTGGCTGCAAAAGAGCGGCTACGAGGTTGAATGAGCGCCGGCCGTCCCGGGCGAATGCATGTCCGCTCCGGCAGCCAGGCTTGAGGCTTCAGTATTTTCGCAGGCCTTTGGGCAGGCTGGTGAAGTGCGGTCGCTCACGATAACGCCGCATGACTGACACCATCCAGACGCGATTCAGGATGACGTAACCCAACCCCGCCGCAACGACGGCAAACACCAGTGTTCCGGCCAGCATCGGTTCCCAGATGCGCGCCGCTTCCTCGGTCAGCCAGCGCCAGCTCAGTTCGAACTGCCAATCACCCGTCGGCGCATCCAGCAGCCAGGCACCAAGTCGATACTCCGCATAGTAGATGGGTCCCATGGTGACCGGGTTGGTCAGCCAGACGCTGCCGACGGCGATGGGGATGTTTACCCGCAGCCACAGCGCGACCATTGCTGCTGCTACCATCTGGAAGGGAATCGGCAGCAAGGCGAAGAACAGGCCAATCGCCAGCGCCTTGCTGGCGTTGCGACGATTCGGAAAGATCAATGCCGGGTCATGCAACAGCGCATTGAACGGCCGCAGGTACCACTGCCTCTTCAAGGCATCCGGGTGCGGCATGTAGCGCTTGATGATCTTTCTCGGCATGCTCGATGTTTGTCTGTTTCGCAGCGGAAAGGCTTGGAAAACGCCGCTGGATGAATGGCAATTCCTGAACGTCACCCGCGTGGGACGCAAGCAAGTAGCGGTCTCGATCTGGTTTCGGATTATACACAGCGCAAGGAACGCGCACATGCTGAGCATCGCCGTCTGTTTCCTGGCCGGCATCCTGCTATCGCAGGGAATGCCGATTCCTGCAGCCTTGCTTGGGCTTGCTGCGGTGCTTCTTCTCCTGTTCTGCTTCGACTCCCGATCGGAACGCCGCCTGGCGATGTTCGCCTGCCTGGTCTTCGCGACCGGATTCGGCTGCCTGCATGGGAAGCATGCCCTGGAGATCGGGCTGGCCGATCGGCTCGTACCATCGCTGGCAGGCGAGGTGTTGCTGGTCAGCGGGGAGATCGTGTCGATGGTCGAGCGTGGTGACAGGTACCAGCGTTTCGAGTTCGCGCCGCTGGCATGGAACAGTGAGCGAAACGACCTGCCGCAGCGCCTGCGGGTGAGTCTCTATGCGAACGAGCCCGCGGTGCATCCGGGCGAGCAGTGGCGCTTCGCGCTCAAGCTGCGAGAGCCCCGCGGCTTTTCGAATCCGGGTGGCTTTGACATCGAACGCTGGTACCTGCGCCGAGGCATTGGAGGAGTGGGTTACGTCCGGGGTGTTCCCGCGCCCGAGTACCTCGGCGAGGCCGCGGGCCCGGCCGCGGTGCGCGCAGGGTTGGTCGAGCACCTGGCCGGGCATTTCGCCGCTGTGCCCAATGCCCATCTGATGCGTGCTCTCCTGTTTGGGGACCGGTCCGGCTTTGCGGCAGCTGACTGGGCGCGGTTCCGCAACACGGGCACCAGTCACCTGGTGGCCATTTCGGGCCTGCATCTCGGCCTGCTGGCCAGTGGCAGTCTTGCTTTTTGCATGTTGCTGGGGGGCAGCAGGATGGCCGGGCAACAGCGCTGGTGGCGGGCGCAGCTGTTGCTGGTAGGACTGGTGGTCTCGGCGTATGCCTTCCTGGCCGGATTCGGGGTGCCGGTACAACGGGCCTTGTTGATGGTGCTGGCCGTACTGGCGGCGCAGTTCATCGGCCGACGCATGGCCTGGAACAGCCTGTTCGGTCTCGCGCTGCTGGTATTGCTGCTGCTTGATCCGATGAGTGTTCACGATACCGGATTCTGGCTGTCCTTCTCCGCTGTTGCCGTGCTTGCGCTCCTGCTGGCTGGGGGTATCCGACATCGTCAGCCCTTGCTTGAAGCCTGGTGCATCCAGTGGCGCTTGCTGCTGGTATTGCTGCCGACAGGCGTATCTGCTTTCGGCTTGCTCGCGCCGGCGTCCTGGATTGCCAACCTGCTGGCCATTCCCTGGCTTGCGATGGTCATCCTGCCGCTGCTGTTCGCGGGCAGTGTCGCCGCGTTTCTCGGGGGCTTCCTGGCGCCACTGGCTGCGACCTTGCTGGCGCTGGCAGACAGGGCACTTGCACTCCTGTGTTCCTTGCTTGACCGGCTCGCCCTGTGGTTGCCGGCAACCGCGGTGCCACCGGAGCCTGCCAACATGGCAGTGCTTGCCTGCCTGGCGCTGCTGGTGCTGGTGCCGCGGGCCTTGCTGCCTCGCGTGGCCTTGGTGCTGGCAGCGACCTTGCTGATGCCGCTTGCGACCATTCGCTGGGCAGACCATGCCGACGTGCGGTCAGGTGACTGGCGCATGACCGTCCTGGATGTAGGGCAGGGTTCGGCGCTGTTGATAGAGACGGCGAGTCATGCCTTGCTCTACGACACCGGGCCACGACTCGGCGAGCGATCGGCTGCGGAGCTGGTGATCGTGCCGTTCCTGGCGTCACGCGGCCTGACGCTCGACCGCATCATGGTGTCGCACGGCGACAGCGACCATGCGGGTGGTATCGATGTGCTCCGGTCGCATTACCCGAACGCCGAGGTCATCGTCGCTGACAGCTGCGTTGCCGACAGGCGCTGGCGCTGGAATGGCGTGGATTTCCGCATCCTGCACCCACCGGCCGACATGCAGGGTTCCGACAACGACCGTTCCTGCGTACTGGCGATTCACGGGCATTACTCGGCCTTGCTGACCGGCGATATCGAAACCAGCGGAGAACGCTTGCTGCTTGCGGCATTGCCGGCCACCGATGAACGCTACGATGTCGTGGTCGCACCTCACCACGGCTCCCGCAGCTCTTCCAGCGAGGCACTGGTGCAAAGGCTGTCGCCGGCGCTGGTGATTTTTTCCGCAGGCCACGGCAACTACTGGGGCTTTCCCGATGCGAACGTGCGGCAGCGCTGGGAGCGGGCTGGTGCTCGCAGCCTGGTAACGGGTGATGCCGGTGCGATCGAGGTGTCGGTGTGGCAAGGACGCCTGCGTGCCTGCAGCTGGCGACAGCAGGGGCGCAGGCCCTGGCACTACCCCGCTGAAGTCGGTGACTGCCTCTGGCCGGCCATTCGTTGAACGCGGGAAAATCCAGTATCATGCCGGGGTCATTCATTAACCTGACATGAGGCACCATGCTGGAAATCGTGCAATCGGGCGGCTGGTTGATGGCCCCCATCATTCTGTGTTCCATCATTGCCGCCGGCATCATCATCGAACGCCTCTGGTCCTTGCAGGACAAGAAGGTCGTCCCCGACCACCTCGTTGCCAAGACCTGGCATCTCCTCAAGGAGAACCGCCTTGGCGAGGAGGAAATTCGCAACCTGCACGAGAGTTCCCCGCTGGGAAGGCTGCTGGCAATCGGCATGGCCTACCGCGATCGCACGCGAGAGTTCGTCAAGGAACAGGTGGAGGATGCAGGCCGCCATGTCGCCCACGAACTGGAGCGCTACCTCAACACCCTCGGCACCATTGCGGCGATTTCGCCCTTGCTGGGCCTGCTGGGTACCGTGGTCGGCATGATCAAGGTGTTTGCGGCAATCACGGTGCAGGGAGTCGGCAACCCCGGGGTGCTGGCCGGGGGTATTTCAGAGGCGCTCATTACCACGGCTGCCGGCCTGGCTGTCGCCATTCCGTCCTTGATCGGTTATCGCTACCTGCGAGGGCGGGTGGCCGATCACGTGGTGCGCATGGAGCAGGAAGCGATAAAGATGGTCGAGGCGTTGCACGGTGGCGCCGCACATCCGGCGGGTGAGAGCGACGCATGAATCTCCGGCCGAAAATCGCGGAGGAGCCCGAGGTCAATCTCACGTCACTGATCGACGTGGTGCTGTTGCTGCTGGTGTTTTTCATGGTGTCCACCAGCTTTGTTCGCGAGGCCGACCTGAAAGTGACCTTGCCCGAAGCCGCCTTGCAGGCGACGCCCGCGCAGCAGGCTCCGCTGGAAATCACCATTACTGCCAACGGTGATTATTACGTCAATGGCCAGGCCCTGGTCAGCAACCAGCCCAAGGTCCTCGAACGGGCAATCGACAAGGTGGTGGAAGGTCAGCGCGAAGTCCCGGTGACCATCAAGGCGGACGCCAGCACCACGCACCAGTCCGTTGTCACGGTAATGGACACCGCAGGGCGAATGGGTTTCGTCAATATCACCATCGTGACATCGGGTGATGTTGCGGCGAGCGGGGGAGGCGTGCAGTGAGCAGGAAGCAGGAAAGCATCTGGCCGGTCTACCGGCGCTTGCTGGGATATTCGGCGCCATACAAGGGCGTGTTCATCATTGCCGTGCTGGCCTCGATCGTCAGTGCTGCGGGCGAGGCGGGCTCGGCCTGGTTGATGAAGCCATTGATGGACGACGCGTTCGTGGCAAGGGATGAAGAGATCATCAAGCTCATCCCGTTCGGTGTCGTGCTGATTGCGCTCCTGCGTGGCTTTGGCACGTTCGGCGCTACCTTTTTCATCAGCTGGATTGCCCGCAACGTCATCAAGACCTTGCGCCAGCAGGTATTCGAGAAGCTGCTGGTCATGCCTGCCGGCTATTACGACAAGAGCAGTGGTGGAAACCTCGTTTCGACCATCACCTACAATATCGAGCAGGTTGCCGAATCCAGTGCGCGCGCTTTCCTGGTCATCCTGACCGACTCGTTGAAGATTATCGCCATGGTCGGTTTCCTCCTCTACATGAGCTGGCAACTGACCATTTTCATTTTCATCATCACGCCGATCATGTCACTGATTGTCAGGTGGGTATCGAAGCGCTTCAGGCGCTACTCCGAACGCATCCAGTCATCCATGGGCGACGTCACGCATGTCTCCGAGGAAATCATCCAGGGGCAGCGAGTCATCAAGATCTTCGGTGGCGAGGAGTACGAAAAGGACCGTTTCAGCGAGGTCAACGAGCGCAATCGGCGCCTGTTCATGAAGCTGTTCCTGACCAAGTCGGGCAGCGTGCCTGTGGTCCAGATCATCGGCAGCATCGGCATCGCGCTGGTCATCTATTTTGCGGCGAGTGGTGGGGCCGGTTTCCAGTTCACTCCTGGCGATTTCACGGCCTACCTCTCTGCCATGCTGATTCTTACCCAGCCGTTGAAACGCCTGACCGAGGTCAACGAGCCCCTGCAACGCGGCATCGCCGCAGCACGCTCGATTTTCGAATTGCTGGACGAGCCGCCGCAGCCGGATTCCGGCGACAAGACCCTCGACCGAGTGACAGGCAAGGTGGCTTTCGAGAGTGTCGAATTCGGCTACAACGATGGCGAGCAGCCGGTCTTGCATGACATCAGTTTCGAGGTCGCCGCAGGACAGACCATCGCCCTGGTCGGGCGTTCGGGCTCCGGCAAGTCGTCGCTGGTGAATCTCATTCCGCGTTTCTACGAGCCGCGCGCCGGCACCATCCGCGTCGACGGTCATGACATCCGCGATGTCAGGCTCGATTCCCTGCGACGCCACATTGCCCTGGTATCGCAGGACATCATCCTGTTCAACGACACCATTGCGCGCAATATTGCCTATGGACAGCTGGGTGATGCCAGTGACGAGGAGATTCGCGAGGCGGCGAGGGCCGCGCATGCGCTTGAATTCATCGAGTCATTGCCGCAGGGCTTCGACACGATTGTCGGCGATCGCGGTCTGCTGTTGTCCGGTGGTCAGCGACAACGCATCGCCATTGCGCGCGCCTTGCTCAAGAATGCGCCGATCCTGATTCTTGACGAGGCCACTTCTGCACTGGATACCGAATCCGAACGCCATATCCAGGCCGGGCTGGAAGAATTGATGAAGTCTCGCACCACCTTCGTGATCGCGCATCGCCTGTCCACCATCGAGCGCGCCGATCGCATCCTTGTCATGCGCGAGGGGCAGGTCATCGAGGATGGCACGCACCAGGAGCTGCTGGCAGCCGAAGGCGTCTATGCCGGCCTGCACAAGCTGCAGTTCCAGGATATGGACTGAGTGCCCGGCGTGTCGCTGGAGTCACGCATGCTGGAAAGCTGGTATGGCGACCGTGTCATGCCATGGACCATTCCGCTGGCCTGGTTGTTTCACCTTGTCAGCAGGTTGCGGCGGCAGCTCTATCGACTTGGCATATTCGAAACCCACCAGCCCGGCCTGCCTGTCATCGTGGTTGGCAACATCACCGTGGGTGGCAGCGGCAAGACGCCGGTTGTCATCCAGCTCGTAAAGGAACTCCGGGCGCTGGGGTATCGCCCCGGTGTCATCAGTCGTGGCTATGGCGCCCGCCTTGGCGAGCCTCGTTTGCTGTCACCGGCTGCGCGCCCGGAAGAGGTGGGCGACGAGCCCGTGCTGATCGCTCGCGAAGCGAAATGCCCGGTCGCCGTTTTCCCGCGACGCGTCCAGGCCGTCGAGCTGCTGCAGCGGGAAACCGATGTCGACGTTGTCATCAGTGATGACGGCTTGCAGCACTATGCACTCGGTCGCCTGGTGGAGATTGCGGTTATCGACGGGGAGCGTGGCCTGGGTAACGGTCGACTCCTGCCCGCGGGGCCCTTGCGGGAACCGGCCGCAAGGCTGGACGAAGTCGACCTCGTGATTCGCAATGGCGGGTCGTCTGCAGGGCATGGTGATCATGCAATGACACTCGAGCCGCGAGCGCTGGTAAACCTTGCCAGCGGCGAGGAGCGTCCACTGGAATGGGGCAGGCAACAGCGCTGGCAGGCTGTCGCTGGAATTGGCAACCCGGCCCGGTTCGGCACGACCTTGGAATCCCTGGGCTATGTGGCCGAGCTGCATGCTTTCCGGGACCACCATGAGTTTTCGCCAGCCGATTTCCGTCCCTTCGGCACGCAGCCGGTGCTCATGACGGCGAAGGATGCCGTGAAGTGCCAGTCATTTGCCGCCGACAATTGGTGGTATCTTGATGTCGTTGCAAGATTCGAACAGGAGCTGGGGCGCATGGTGAGCGACCTCCTCGAACACAAGCAGAGCCTGGCAGTCTCATGACGAATGCACGAAACGACACGTTCTGGGTTGTCATTCCGGCACGCTATGGATCCACTCGCTTGCCTGGCAAGCCACTGCTGGACATAGGCGGCAAGCCGATGATCCGGCATGTCTGGGAGCGAGCAGGCGAGAGCAAGGCGGCTCGAATCATCATAGCGACCGACGATGACCGGATCCGTATTGCCTGCATGGAATTCGGTGCGGAAGTCTGCATGACGTCTGACGCCTGCGAATCGGGAACCGATCGACTGGCGGAAGTCGTGGCTGCGGAAGGAGCGGCCGATGACCTGGTCGTGGTCAATATCCAGGGCGACGAGCCATTGATGCCTGCCGAGAACATCGACCAGGTCGCTGCACTTGCGCAGCGGGGCGATACCGATATCGCGACGCTATGCGTTCCCATCCAGAGCAAGGAAGAGTTCGCCAACCCCAATGTCGTCAAGTGCGTGCTGGGGGAGGAGGACCGCGCAGTCTATTTCAGTCGTTCGCCGGTTCCGCATGACCGCGAGGATGCGGCAGGTTTCGGCCATGCATTCAGGCACCTCGGAATCTACGCCTACACGGTTGGTGCCTTGAAGGAATTCAGCGCCATGCCGCCCAGCAGGATAGAGCAGCTGGAGCGCCTCGAACAGTTGCGAGCCCTCGCCGCGGGGATGTCCATCCGCGCACAGGTGGCCGGCCGCACACCGCCGCACGGTGTCGACACGGAAGCGGATCTCGAGCTCGTGCGCCAGCAACTTGGCTGATAACGGAATAGCAAGGAGTTCATCCTCATGAAGATCCTCTTCGTCTGCATGGGCAATATCTGTCGTTCACCAACCGCACATGGCGTGTTCGAACAGCTGTTGAATGATGCGCCCGATCTCGATGTGTTGGTCGATTCTGCCGGAACGCATGCTTACCACGTAGGCAATCCGCCGGATTCCCGGTCACAGGAGGCGGCAGCGCGACGGGGTTACGACCTCTCCGCGCAACGTGCAAGAAAGGTGGCGGAGATGGACTTCGAGACGTTCGACCTGGTGCTGGCAATGGACAGGGCGAACCTTGAGAACCTTCGCGCGATAGCCGACACCAGGCACCATTCGAAAATCCGACTCTTCCTGGAATTTGCGAGCGATTCCGATGTTCGCGAAGTGCCCGATCCTTATTACGGAGCCGGTCGCGGTTTCGAGGAGGTGCTGGACCTGGTGGAAGATGCGGCCCGCGGTTTGCTGGAACATGTTCGACAACAGGCTTCCGGCCGCTGATCAACAGACATGAAAAAGCCGGCTTGCGCCGGCTTTTTCAATTCCATCAGGACGTGTATCAGTCCTGCTTGTCGTCACTGGAAACCTTGTTCTGTGTTTCCACCTTGACCATGCTGTCAGCCTTTTCCTTGCTGAGCGCCTGGACCCGACGCAAGACCTCGTCTGCGGATACGGCGGCCGATGAAGCGGGCTTCGGGGCTTCCTGCTTCGGGGCTTCCTGCTTCGGGGCCTCCTGCTTCGGGGCTTCCTGCTTCGGGGCCTCCTGCTTCGGGGCCTCCTGCTTCGGGGCCTCCTGCTTCGGGGCCTCCTGCTTCGGGGCTTCCTGCTTCGGGGCTTCCTGCTTGGATGCTTCCGGGCGCGGACCGCGTGGAATCGCCACGGGCTGAATGGCGCCGGAGGCATTGCTCACCGAAGGCGCTACCGTGGCTTCCTGCTTCGGCGCTTCCTGCTTCGGTGCATCCTGCTTCGGGGCCTCCTGCTTCGGTGCATCCTGCTTCGGTGCATCCTGCTTCGGTGCATCCTGCTTCGGTGCTTCCTGCTTCGGGGCTTCCTGCTTCGGTGCTTCCTGCTTCGGTGCTTCCTGCTTCGGTGCTTCCTGCTTCGGTGCTTCCTGCTTCGGCGCTTCCTGCTTCGGTGCCTCCTGCTTCGGTGCTTCCTGCTTCGGCGCTTCCTGCTTCGGCGCTTCCTGTTGCGACCTGTTCTCTTCCTTTACGGGCGCATTGGAGCGATTGTCTGCGTTCGAGCCAGATTGCTGCTGGTTGGCATTGGACGCATTGCCATCCTGGTTGCCCTGGCCACCGCGACGCCGACGGCGTCCACCGCGGCGACCGCGGCGGGTATTCTTGCGCTGGGAATTGCCAGATTCGTCGTCGCCCTGGTTATTGCCCTGCGGTGCGCTCTTCTGGTCAGGCTTGTTGCCGGCGTTGTCGTTGCGGGATTGCTTCTGTTCGTCTTTCTTGGCGTCGTCCTTGCCACCGTCCTTGCCGGCATCCTTGCGGTTCCTGCCACGGCTGCGATCGCCCTTGCTGTCAGAGCGCGTATCGCTGCCCCGTTCGTTGCGATTGCGACGTCCACCACGACGCGAGCGTTCGTTGCGGTCGCCGCGTTCGCTGCCACCGCGCGTCTTGCGCTGCTGGTCCTTCTTCTTCTTCTTCTCGCTGTCGCTGGATTCGCCCGTGCCGAACAAGGCGCGCCAGATGCGAACGAACAATCCAGGCTTCTGCGGTTCCGGAGTCGCCGCCGGTGCCGGGGCAGGGCGGGTCGGCTCGATGGTCTTGACCACAGGCTCGCTGCGCTTCGTTTCTCCCATCTCCTGGACGAACTTCGCCACGCCCTCGGCGTCCTTTTCTTCCTCGGCGGTCAGCGTGTAGCTGGCTGGCCGCTTGCCGATTACTTCGTCATCACGCAGACGCGTGATTTCATAGTCCGGCGTTTCCATGTTGGCATTCGGAACCAGGATCACGTTGACGCGGCAGCGCTGCTCGATTTCGGCAATCGATACGCGCTTTTCATTCAGGAGGAAGGTGGCTGCATCGACCGGCAGCTGGACCACCACCTGGGCGGTCTTTTCCTTCATTGCTTCTTCTTCGACCAGGCGCAGCACGGAGAGGCTCAGCGATTCGACGCTGCGCACACGGCCTTCACCCGCGCAGCGCGGGCAGACGATCTGGCTGGACTCGCCCAGTGACGGGCGCAGGCGCTGGCGAGACATTTCCATCAGGCCGAAGCGCGAGATGCGACCGACCTGCACGCGGGCACGGTCCATCTTCAAGGCATCGCGCAGGCGGTTCTCGACGTCACGCTGGTTGCGGTTCGAATTCATGTCGATGAAATCGATGACCACCAGGCCGCCCATGTCACGAAGTCGCAGCTGGCGAGCCACTTCATCGGCGGCTTCCAGGTTGGTGTTGTGGGCGGTTTCCTCGATGTCGCTGCCCTTGGTGGCACGAGCCGAGTTGATGTCGATTGCGACCAGTGCTTCCGTGTGGTCGATCACCAGGGAACCACCTGACGGCAGGCGCACTTCGCGGCGGAATGCCGATTCGATCTGGGATTCGATCTGGTAACGCGTGAACAGCGGCACGCTGTCTTCGTAAAGCTTGAGCTTCGACAGGTTGTGCGGCATCACGGATTCCATGAAGCCACGAGCCTGCTCGTAGATCTTCGGGTCATCGACCAGGATCTCGCCGACATCGCTGCGAAGGTAGTCGCGCAGGGCGCGAATGATCACGTTGGATTCCTGGTAGATCAGTACCGGCGGTTTCATTTCCTGCTCGGCCTTCTGAATGGCCGACCAGACAGTGACCAGGTAGTCCAGGTCCCACTGCAGTTCTTCCACCGTTCGGCCTACGCCGGCGGTGCGCACGATGCAGCCCATGCCCTGCGGGATGTTCATCTGCGAAAGCGATTCACGCACCTCGTCGCGATCGTCACCCTCGATACGGCGAGACACGCCACCGGCGCGCGGGTTGTTCGGCATCAATACGAGGAACCGGCCGGCGAGGCTGATGAAGGTGGTCAGGGCAGCACCCTTGTTGCCACGCTCTTCCTTTTCGACCTGGACCAGCACTTCCTGGCCTTCCTTCAGCACATCCTTGATGTTGATCTTGCCGCTGGTATCACCGCTGAAATAGCTGCGGGAGATTTCCTTGAGGGGCAGGAAGCCATGGCGTTCGGCACCGTAGTCGACAAAGGCCGCTTCCAGCGACGGCTCGACGCGGGTGATGCGGCCCTTGTAGATATTGGCTTTTTTCTGTTCGCGGGAGGGGAGCTCGATATCGAGATCGTAAAGTCGCTGGCCATCGACCAGCGCAACGCGCAACTCTTCGGCCTGCGTTGCATTGATAAGCATTCTTTTCATTGTCGGTCCTGCTGGCACTCTTGCTGCCTGTGCAGGATCACGTGGCGCCGGACGGCCCAGGGAGTATTCCTATAACTTGGTCGCGCTGCGTGGCATGCCGGGCCCATGGACCTCGTGGCCTGCCTTTTCATTCGCAGCAGCGGGAAACCTGCCTGACGTTCGGCCGCGCTACGTGACCATGCGAGGCATGGGAGCGCTTCCTTTATGGCCAGCGCGGGAATCAGATCCCGCTGAGAAGCTCGCTGTCCGCGGTCATCGCGGCGCTTGCTTGTCGGCTGGCAGTTACGTTTTCTTGAGACCGCTTGGCGGCCTCACCCATAAATCTGTTCTAATACCGGTCCGCTGACTACCGAGGCTTTTCTCTCGGGGCGGCGGATGACCGGAATGGTGAGCAATGACCCTTTAAATCAGGGATTTACCGCATCGCATGCGGACCGCTCTCCAGCGACGGATGTTAGCAACGATAAGTTACTGTTTCAATTACTAAATGAAGAACTCTGACAAGCCATCCAACAAGCCCGAGCGGGGACCGTCAAGTGGCGGCGTCCAGCATGTCACGGCCGGTCCCGAGGACGCCGGGCAGCGGATCGACAATTTCCTGCTGCGCATCCTCAAGGGCGCGCCGCGGAGCCTGGTGTACCGCATCATCCGCAAGGGTGAGGTCAGGGTGAACAAGGGCCGGACCAAGCCTACCTACAAGCTCGTAGAGGGCGATGTGGTGCGGGTTCCGCCGGTCCGCCTGGGTGATGACGCGCCCAGCAAGCCACCCCCGAAGGGTGCCCAGGAGCTGCTGGGGGACCGGATCATCCACGAGGATGATCGCGTGATCGTGATCAACAAACCTGCCGGCATGGCTGTCCATGGCGGCAGCGGCCTGAGCTTCGGCGTGATCGAGGCCCTGAGGGCCTTGCGCCCGGATGCGCCGTTCCTGGAGCTGGTGCATCGCCTGGACCGCGAGACCTCGGGTTGCCTGATCGTCGCCAAGAAGCGCAGTGCCCTGCGCCGGCTGCACAGCCTGCTGCGCGGCGAGCAAGGGGGCATGGAGAAGCGCTACCTGACGCTCGTGGCTGGCAGCTGGAGCTATCGCCGCGAGGAAATCCGGACCTTCCAGCGCAAGATCGAGCAGGGCGGGGAGCGCATGGTGCGCGTGGTCGAGCCCGACACTCCGGGCGCCAAGGAAGCGCTGAGCCGCTTCAAAGCGGTCGATTATTACCCGGGTTCCACCCTGATGCAGGTCGAGATCGACACCGGGCGCACTCACCAGATTCGCGTCCAGGCGGCCCATGTCGGGCATCCGGTGATTGGCGATGACAAGTACGGCAATCCCGAGGCCAACGAGCATTTCCGCAAGCTGGGCTTGAAGCGGCTGTTCCTGCATGCCATGGCCTTGAGCTTCGTGTGGCCGGATTCCGACGAGCGTTTCGACGTTTCGGTACCGATGGATGACGACCTGCGCGAGGTGATCAACAAGCTTGAAAGCGGGGGCGGCGAGGCCGGACCCGGGCGACGCGAAGGGCGCTGAAGAGGTCTCCGTGATGGAAAAGCGCTTTGACCTGATCATTTTCGACTGGGATGGCACGCTGATGGATTCGGCGGCGCACATCGTCGAGGCCATCCGTGCCGCGGCGGCCGACGTCGGGGTCACGGTCCCGACCCCGGAAGCGGCTCGGCATGTGATCGGCCTTGGTCTCCAGGATGCGATTGCCATGGCGCTCCCGGACCTGCCGCAGGATCGTTACGACGAGCTGGTAGCAAGCTATAGACACCATTTCTTCACCACGGCCATTCAGCGGCAGCGGCTGTTTGCGGGCGTTGAAGAACTGCTGGTCTCGTTGCGCGAACAGCGCTACTGGCTGGCGGTGGCCACCGGCAAGGGTCGCGCCGGGCTCGATCGCAGCCTGGAGGAAACCGCTCTTGGGCGGTATTTCGTCACCAGTCGTACCGCTGACGAGACCGCCTCGAAGCCGGATCCGAAAATGCTGCACGAAATCCTGTTCGAACTGGACGTGGTCCCGGAGCGGGCCTTGATGGTGGGTGACACCAGCTATGATCTTGAAATGGCCGCCCGGGCGAGGGTGCCGTCTGTCGGCGTGACTGGCGGGGCGCATGCCATTGAGCACCTGCTGCCGCACCAGCCACGCACCATTCTTGATGACATCCGCGAGCTCGAGACCTGGCTGGCCGACCTGTAGCTGTCAGGGCAGGCTGGCACCGAATTCACGCAACATCTTGCAGAGCGCGATCAAGGGCAGGCCGGTCAGGGCGGTCGGATCGCGGCTGTCGATGGCGTTGAACAGGCAGATGCCATAGGCCTCGGCCTTGAAACTGCCGGCGCAGTCGAGCGGTTGCTCGATGTCCACGTAGCGCCGGACTTCGTCCTCTTCGAGGTCCCGGAACTTCACTCGCGTCTCATCCATGTCCTGCAGCCTGACCTTGCTGCCCGCATCGATTACACAGAGCGAGGTATAGAAGCTGACTTCCTTGCCGCTGGCGGCCAGCAGTTGCGCGATGGCCGTGTCGGCATCGCCTGGCTTGCCCAGGATTTCGCCGTCGCGCACGGCGCACTGGTCCGAGCCGATGACCAGGCCCTCGGACAGGCTGTCTGCAACCGCCGCTGCCTTCGCGGCGCCCAGCCGGCGAACCATTTCCTCTGGGCGTTCGTCGGGCAAGGGGGTTTCGTCGATATCGGCCGACTGCACGGCAAAGGGCAGTTGCAGGCGCTCGAGCAATGCTCGTCGGTAGGGCGAGCCGGAGGCCAGGTAAAGGGGTGGCAGGTCTCTCATGATCGTCTCCGTGGCACATGGGCCGGGTCGGCGCCCGAGTGGCGCCTGGCACAGGCCCTGGACGGCCTGCTGTGGCCGAAGCTTAAGGGGCGCGGCCTGCCGGTGCAAAGCCGCTGGTGGCTCGCGCTCGCAGGGCGTGGCTCGCAGCTTTGGGGGGATGCGAGCGATTTGCAGTCTTAATCCAGCAAAAACAATCGCTTGGCGCCATATTTTGCTTTGACACCGCGCGGGTCGGGAACGTACAATTCCGCGCTTATGTCGAGCCTCTTGCCGTCCAGAGTTGATCCGCTGCGCCTCGCGCAGTCTGGCAGCAAGCTGGAGGGCGAGGTCGAGACAGGCCGCATGAGCCGGCTGCAGGACTACCTGCATGCCGATACGGCGCCGCAAGTGTGGCTGAGTGCGAGTTTTGCGAGCGACTCGGCGGGTCGCATCCTGCTGGATGGCAGGGTCGAGGCGCGGGTCGAGATGACCTGCCAGCGTTGCCTCGAGGCGGTCATGCTGGAGGTGACGGGCGAGTTCACGATTGGCGTGATTCGCTCCGCAGACGAGGAAGCCGGCTTGCCGGATGATGTCGATCCCTTCGTCATGGAACGCGGGCCGGAACTCGACCTTGCGGAGCTGGCTGAAGACGAAGTGATTCTTGCCTTGCCGGTGATACCGCGGCACGAATCGAGCGAGCAGTGCGGTGAACGTGCAGCAGTGCTTGCAGCACAGGAAGAAGAGCAACCGGATGTGGCTGCACAAGCAGCGGCATCCGACGAGGAACAGGCAGCAGGGCAGAAGGAAAACCCTTTCGCCGTGTTGCGTGAATTGAAAGACGACAAGTCAGAAGACTGAGGTAAACGAAAATGGCAGTTCAGAAAAGTCGCAAGACCCCTTCGAAGCGTGGCATGCGTCGTTCGCACGACAGCCTGAAGGGCCCGACGGTTTCGCGTGACCCGGTGACCGGCGAGACGCACCTGCGTCACCATGTCGGTGCCGACGGTTACTACCGCGGCCGCAAGGTGATTGACACCAAGAACGTGGTTGCCGACGAAGAATAAGTCGGTCGTGTCTCGGTGCCTGCGGGTGTCGAGCAGCTTGAGTCAGACAGCGAGGTAGCCGAGGGGAATGGGCAAGCCAATCACCATCTCTCTGGATGCCATGGGCGGGGATCACGGACCGGAGTCCGTGGTCCCCGCTGCCATTCAGATGGCAAAAAAGCATCCGGACCTGAACCTGATCCTGGTCGGGCAGGAAGACGTGCTTGAGGAACACCTGGCAGCGGCACCGAAGAAGGTGCGGCCACGCCTGCGCATCCATCACGCCAGCCAGGTCGTGGAAATGCACGAGCCGCCATCCCAGGCGCTGCGCGGCAAGAAAGACTCGTCGATGCGCGTGGCCATCAACCTGGTCAAGGAAGGCGAGGCCGAGGCCTGCGTCAGTGCGGGCAATACCGGCGCCTTGATGGCAACGGGCCGTTTCGTGCTCAAGACCCTTGCCGGCATCGATCGCCCGGCGATCATTTCCGCCATTCCTGCAAAGGGCGGTCATACCCACATGCTGGATCTCGGCGCCAATTCGGATTGTTCCTCCGAGCACCTGTACCAGTTCGCCGTGATGGGCTCCGTTGTCGCTACCGCCATCTACAGCATTCCGCGCCCGACGGTCGGCTTGCTGAACATCGGCGAGGAAGAGATCAAGGGCAGCGATACCATCAAGAAGGCAGGACAGCTGCTGAACAAGAGCAGCCTGAACTACATTGGCTTCGTGGAAGGTACCGACATTTTCAATGGTCGCGTCGATGTGGTCGTGGCGGATGGCTTCATGGGCAATGTTGCGCTGAAGTCTGCCGAAGGCCTCTCCAAGCTGATCAGTCACAACATTCGCGAGGAGTTCGGCCGGAACGGCTTTACCAAGTTCCTCGGGTTGCTGGCGCTGCCGGTATTGCGCGCCCTGAAACGCCGCCTGGACCCGCGGGTCTACAATGGTGCCAGTCTGGTTGGCCTCCGCGGTATACTTATCAAGAGTCACGGCAGTGCCGATGCGTTCGCCTTTTCGAATGCCATTCGCATTGCCATGCTGGAAGTTGAAAAACAGGTGCCGACGCGCATCAAGACTCTGCTGGAGGATCACGTTGCCAGCAATGGTCAGCCGGGCGAAGCCGACGCGGCTTCGGAACGAAGCGAAGAAAAACAGGCGAGCTGATGTATTCAAGAATTATCGGAACGGGGCGTTACCTGCCTGAGAATGTCGTCACCAATGACGACCTGGCAAAGCGCATGGATACCAGTGACGAATGGATCCGTGAACGCACCGGCATCCACCAGCGGCATGTTGCCTCGGAAGGCGAGACCACTCTCGACTTGTGCGAAAAGGCGGCACGCAATGCGCTCGACATGGCCGGCCTGGAGCCGGCTGACATCGACATGATCGTGGTTGGCACGACCACGCCTGACCAGGTGTTCCCGAACATGGGCGTCTTGCTGCAGGATCGCCTGGGCATTCATGGCTGCATGGCCATGGGGCTGGAAGCGGCCTGCACCGGCTTCATCTACGCGCTGGGCATTGCCGACAAGTTCGTACGTGACGGCACCGTCAAGCGGGCGCTGGTCCTCGGTGCCGAAACGCTGTCGCGCATCATCGACTGGGAAGATCGCACGACCTGCGTGCTGTTCGGTGATGGCGCCGGTGCCGTGATCATCGAGGGCAGTGACGAGCCCGGCATCGTGTCGACACACCTGCATGCCGATGGCAAATACAAGGACCTGTTGTTCTTCCCCTCGGGGATTTCGAAAGGCTTCAACGAGCTCAAGGGTGGCAAGGACTTCGTGCAGATGAAGGGCAACGAGGTCTTCAAGGTGGCGGTCACGACGCTGGGACGCATCGTTACCGAAACTCTGGAAGCCAACAACATGCAGCCGGAAGACATCGACTGGCTGGTTCCTCACCAGGCCAATATCCGCATCATCGAGGGCACGGCGAAGAAACTGAAAATGTCGATGGACCGGGTGATCGTCACGGTGGACAAGCATGGCAATACCTCGGCAGCCTCCGTGCCGATGGCACTGGATGTCGCTGTTCGCGATGGCAAGATCAAGCGGGGCGACACCATCCTGCTGGAGGCCTTCGGTGGCGGCTTCACCTGGGGTTCAGCGCTGATCAAGTATTGAAGCTCGACAACAAGTCGGGATCGAAAAAAGGAGCCGACTGGCTCCTTTTTTTATTGCCTGCGTGCAAGGTGCATCAGCCGGCGACCAGCTGGTTGAGTTCGAAGATGGGCAGCAGGATGGCCAGCACGATGGTCATGACCATGACGCCCATGAACAGGATCAGTGCGGGCTCGAGCACGCCAAGGAAGGTAGCCAGCAACGTTTCCATTTCGCGTTCCTGCGTGTCCGCTGCGCGTCCGAGCATTTCCTCGAGTTTGCCACTTTGCTCGCCACTGCTGATCAGGTGAATGGTCATTGGCGGGAACAGCTTGCGCTGGTCCAGCGCCTTGGCAATGCCCATGCCTTCGCGAATCCGCAGGCTTGCTTCGTCGACGGCGTGGCGCATGGGGATGTTGACGACCACGTCACCGGCGATGCGCAGGGCTTCGAGAACGGAAACGCCGGCACCGGCCAGGATGGCGAGCGTGCGCGTGAAGCGGGCGGTGTTCATGCCTCGCGTGATGCGACCGACCAGGGGCAGTCGCAACAGGAATCGATGATACTTCTGTCGCGGCCCTGGCTCGCGCAGGACCCGGCGCACCATCCAGGCAATGGCAATCACGCCGACGGCCAGTGCCATCCACCAT
>JAWWBS010000004.1 GCA_033720895.1 Gammaproteobacteria bacterium | reverse complement strand
GTCTTTCAATTCCTGCAAGGCAGCGAGGGCGCGTTCGCGCGAGGCCTTGTACTCGATGATCGGTTCCGGGTAATCCTTGCCAAGCTTCACGCCTGCTTTATCCAGCGCCTCGGCCGGCGCTTCCCACGGCGCATGCAGGTGTGCATCCTGGACCTCTCGCAGCTCCGGCACGTACTCGCGGATGTAATCCTCCGCTTCGAACTTCTTGCTCTGCAGCATCGGATTGAAAATGCGAAAGTACGGCGCGGCATCGGCGCCGCAGCCCGCGGCCCATTGCCAGCCCAGGGTATTCGACGCGAGATCGGCATCCACCAGCGTATCCATGAACCAGCGCGCGCCGTGCCACCAGTGCAGTCGGAGGTTCTTCACCAGGAAGGACGCGACGATCATGCGCACGCGATTGTGCATCCAGCCATCACGCCACAGCTGGCGCATGCCGGCATCGACAATGGGATAGCCAGTAAGGCCGCGCTGCCAGGCCTCGAGGTCGGCGGCGGCATCCTGGTCCTTGTCGACATCGCGCCACGGGAACGCGGCGTATTTTTCCATCAAGGGCTGGTTGACCGTGTGCGGGTGATGGAACAGGACATGATACGCAAACTCGCGCCAGCCGATCTCGGCCAGGAACTTGTCGGCCGGTTTTTCCAGCGAGGGTTTTTCACGCGTGGCGTTTTCGATCGCCACCCACACCTGGCGCGGCGTGATTTCGCCGAAGTGCAGGTGCGGCGACAGGCGTGAGGTGAAGTTCTCGGCCGGGAAATCACGCCCCCTGGCATAGTGCGCGACCCCTTCGTCGATGAAGCGATGCAGCAATGCGCTCGCGCCCTCCTCGCCCGGCTGCCAGGCAGCCGCAATGCTGTCATGCCAATTGATGTCCGGCAGCAATTCGAGCTCCCGAACCCGCATTGTCTGCGGCCAGCTCGATGGCGCACGCAGTTCGCGAGGTTTGCCACCAGGGGTGCCGATGTCGAGCGATGGCCGGGTCGATTTCCAGAACGGCGTGAACACCTTGAACGGGTTGCCGGTCTTGGTCTTCTGCATCGTGGGTTCGTGCAACAGGCAGCCGGCATGCGACACGGCCTCGATGCCCGCCTCGCCCAGCGCCTGCTTGATCTGCGCATCGCGCGCCACGGTGTGCGGTTCGTAGAGGCGGTTCCAGTGCACGACCTCGGCGCCGGTTGCGTCGATCAGCTTTTGCAATTCAAGCAGGGACTCCGTGCAACGACGGATGACCAGGTTGCTGCCTGAATCGCGCAAGTCCTTTTTCAAAGCCCGCAGGGAATGATGCAGCCACCAGGCCGCGGCCCCGGTCGCTTCCCAGCGCTCGCCCTGCGCCTCCTCTTCCTCGGGTGCATGCAGGTAGACCGGGATCACCGTATCCGCCGCCGCCAGTGCCGCCGTCAAGGCCGCGTTGTCGTGCAGTCGGAAGTCGCGGCGGAACCAGACCAGTGCAGTCGTCATCGAGAACCCCTGTGAACAGTGACGTGGGAGAGGGATGGGTAGCGGTGCTGCACTCAGTGTAGAGTAGGGGCAGTTTTCGTCACAACGTGGACAGCATGAACATGGGTGCGTTAAGCAAAATCTTCTTCACCGGCCTGGCCGCGCTGCTGCCGGTCGTCATTTCGCTGTGGGTGGTGTGGTGGCTGGGCACCAGCTTCGAAACCTTCCTCGGCGGCCTGTACAAGGCGCTGTTCGGCGAGAAGCTCTACATCCCCGGCGTCGGTATCGCGCTGGGCATCCTGCTGACCTTCGCCGTGGGACTGGCAACCAAGGCGTGGCTGTTCCAGAAGATCTTCGCCTGGTGGGACGGCCTGTTCGCGCGGATCCCGCTGGTCAAGACGGTATACAACGCCGTGCGCGATTTCCTCGGCTTCGTGTCCCGCGACCCGGGCGAGCAGTTCAATCGCGTGGTGATGGTGGAGTTCGATGCACCGAAGGCGCGGTTGATCGGTTTCGTCACCCGCGACAATTTCGAGGCCTTCCCGGGCCTGGAGCAGGGTGACGAGGTTGCCGTGTATTTCCCGTTCAGCTACCAGATCGGTGGCTACACCCTGTTCCTGCCGAAGGAGCGCCTGCAACCGCTGGACATGAAGATGGAAGAAGCGATGCGCTTCGTGATCACCGCCGGGCTGACGAACCCGTCCGGCAATGCGAGCGGCAGCGGCGACAACAAGGACAAGCCCTGATCCGCCCTGCCCTCAGTGCCCGGCCACGGGCCGCACCGGCAACTTGATCCGCCAGATGGTGTAAGGCGCGTGCTCGATGATGGTGTCGCGCGGCTCCAGCATCATCTGCGGGATGCCGGAATCGGCAATGTACAGCCAGCCATCCGGGCCGAAGCTCAGCGCATCCGCCCAGCGAATCCGCTCCGAACGCAACAAGGTCAGCAGGCGGCCATCCGGCTGGTGGATCATCACGCCCTGGTGCTCGACATCCGTGAGGTAGACCGTGCCGATTTCATCGGTGCTCATGCCATCGTTCAGCGGCTTCGGCCCGACCGCTTCGACCGAGGCTTCGATCAGGCTGCGCGGCGTGGTATCTCGCAACAGGCTGGTCGGAATGCGATAGAGGGTGTCGTGGGTCATGGCGCCGTAATAGAGATACAGGCCATCGCGACTGAGGGCGATGCCGTCCACGCCGGGCTTGAGTGCGGCCAGGCCACCGAAGAACTCCATGCGCTTGTACGGCGTGCGGATGACCCAGTCCTGGGCCGCCGTTGACTCGTGATTCACCAGCACGCGACGCACCCGGCGATTCACCAGGTCCATGACCAGGATCGCCGGCGCCTGTCGCCAGAAACTGACGTCGGCGATGTAGGCCCATTCGCCATCGTTGCTGATCTGCAGGTCCTGCAGCATCGACCCGAGCGGGGCATGATCATCGTCGAAGCCGAAGCGGAACACGCGTTCGCCGGTATGGATGTCGAAGGCCGACAGTTCGGCCTGGTGCAGGCCATGCTGGCCCGAGTCGATCACCCACAGGCGTTCCTGCCGATCGATCACCACACCCAGGGGCGTGCGGAAATCCTGCTGCGTCTTGCGATCGGGAAAGGCCGTGGCCCGGCCGTCCGCGAACACCAGCAGCTTCGGCCCGATCGGCCGACCCTCCGGGTGGGCCGTGAAAAACACGCGACCATCTGCCGCCACCGCCACATTGCCGATGGGCTCCGGGTACTGCACCACTGCTTCCAGGGCGGCATCGTCCAGCAATGGCTCGGTGGACAGGTCCGGGTAATCCTCGCCGCCGCCATAACGCAGGTAGACGAACAGCAGCAGGATGACCAGCAACAGCAACAGTCCCAGCAGGATGTTCAACACGCGAGCTTTCATGAAACCTCTCTTCAATCGACGCGATTGATGCGGTCGCCACGCTTGAAGCCCGCAATGGCATTCGCCATCTGCTGCACGGCGCGCTGGCGGGCAGAGACGGCCGCCCAGGCAATGTGTGGTGTCAGGACGAGATTCGGGATGTCGGCAGCCAGCAGCGGGTTGCCGTTGACGGGCGGCTCTTCGGACAACACATCGATGCCCGCACCGGCAATGTCGCCGTTGCGCAATGCATCCGCAAGTGCCGCTTCGTCAATGATGGCACCGCGGGCCGTATTGATGATGATGGCCGTGTCCTTCATCGCCTTGAAGGCCTCGGCATCGAACAGCTTGTCGGTATCCGGCGTCAGCGGGCAATGCAGGGAAATGATGTCGGCCTCGCCCAGCACGGTGTCGAAGTCCACGCGACCTTCTCGCACTTCCCTGCCCCGATGCTCGGCAACCATGACGTCCATGCCGAAGGCCTCCGCGACCGCGGCGACGCCCTTGCCAAGCTCCCCCCAGCCAATGATGCCCAGCTTCTGCCCGGCCAGTTCGGCAATGGGGTAATCCAGCAGGGTGAACTGTGGCGAGGTCTTCCAGGCGCCTTGGGCCAGCAGGGCGCGATAGCCATCCAGTTTCTGGTTCAAGGACAGCATCAGCGTGAAGACATGCTGCACCACGGAAGGTGTGCAATAGGCACGGATGTTCGCTACGGCGATGCCGTGCTCGCGTGCCGCTTCGATATCGACATTGTTGAATCCGGTCGCCGACAGGCCGATGAACTGCAATTGCGGCAGTGCCTCGATGATGGCGCGATCGATCCGGCACTTGTTGGTCAGCAGCACCTCGGCATCCTGCATCACGGTAACGATCTCGTCCTGCGGCGTGACATCCCGCAGCTCGACGGCATCCAGCACCTTTTCCAGCGGTGCTGCGGAAACATCGTTGTTGCTGACGGTGGCAAAGTCGAGAAATACGCCGCGCATGAGACTCACTCGCTACTGCAGATGGAGTGACGCATAATGGCCCAGTCGCGCGATCATGACAAAACCGACATTGCACAACCCGTCACGAGCTTACGGAGCCCGCCATGCTGAGTCTTGCCCTTGCTGCCACGCTTGCCACAACGCCGGTCGACCCGGCGGTCATTGAAAGAGCCACGGAATTGCGGCACTGGTTCCATGCCAACCCGGAACTCAGCAACGAAGAGAACGACACGGCCGCGCGGATCGAAAAGGAACTGCGGGCACTCGGCTTCGACGTCACGACCGGCCACGCCCGCCATGGCGTCATCGGCATTCTCGAGGGCGGCAAACCGGGGCCGGTCATCGCGGTACGTGCCGACATGGATGCCCTGCCGGTACCGGAACGAACCGGCCTGCCCTTCGCCTCCACGGTCGACGGCCTGTCGCATGCCTGTGGTCATGACATCCACATGAGCGTTGGCCTCGGCGTGGCAATGAGCCTGGCGGCCGAGCGCGAAAACCTGGCGGGTACGGTGATGTTCATCTTCCAGCCTGCCGAGGAAGGCACTCCACCGCCGAAGAAAGGCGGGGCCGAGCTGATGATGATCGAAGGCGTGTTCGATGACTTGCAGCCGGAAGCGATCTTCGGCCTGCACAGCTTCCCCGACATGAATGTCGGCGAAATCGGCTTCACCCCGGGGCCGGCCTTTGCAGCAACCGACCATTTCCTGCTGACGGTGAAGGGCAAGCAGTCGCACGGTTCGCGCCCGCACCAGTCCATCGACCCGATCGTGATGAGCGCGGAACTGGTATCCGCCCTGCAGACCATTCGCTCGCGCAACATGAATCCCAGCGATCCAGGCGTGCTGTCCGTGGGCATCATGAACGGCGGCTCGCGTTTCAACATCATTCCGGAAGAAGTGCACATGGAAGGCACGGTGCGTACCTATGACCCGAAGGTGCAGGACATGATCATCGAACGCATTCATGCCCTCTCGAAGGGCATCACCTCGGCGCATGGTGGTGACTACGACCTGGTCTATGCCAAGAACACGCCGGTGGTCTACAACAATCGTGCCCTGTCGGCCTGGGCGAGCCGGGTATTGCCGGGTGTCGGGGGTGTGAGCTCGGTCGAACAGATTCCTCCCACCATGGGCGGCGAGGACTTTGGCTACTTTTCGAATGCCCTGCCGGGCTTTTTCTTCAGGCTCGGCGTTGTCGATCCCGGCAAGGGCTCGGGCGGCCTGCATACGCCGACCATGCGCGCCGATGATGCGTCGATCCCGGTGGGGATTGCCGCGATGACCTCGCTGGTGAAAAGCTACCTGGCAAATCCGCCCGAGGTCAGCCACGAAGTGGAATGAGCGGACTTCACGCGCTGCGCTTCAGGATGAATTCCCGGTCAACGGTGTCACCGACCGGGAAGCCGTACTCGCCGAATTTCTCGAAACCGTAGCGGCCGTAGAAGCGCTGCGCCCCCAGGTTTTCCGACCAGACGCCGATGTACAAGGGCGAAAAACCTTCCTGTTCCAGCCATGCCAGGCCACGTTCCATCAAGCGCGTACCCAGCTTGAGGTTGTGGTGCCTGGCCAGCACGTAGAGCTGCTGGATCTCGCCGGCCGTCGGTTCCAGGTCGTCCACGGGCAGCTTGCAGGCGCCGACGATGTGATACGCAATCGCCTGCCCGTCCTTCAATGCCAGCCAGGTTGCCCGGCGTGGATCGGCCAGCATGGCGTGCCAGTTCGATTCCGAATGCGCCGTATCGAGAAACTCCGCCAGGTCTGCCGGCGGATAGAGGTGTCCGAACGTTTCACTGAAGGCCTCGCGCCCCAGCGCGGCAAGCTTCGCGGCATCGGCTTCGGTCGCACGCCGAATCTCCAGGCCCTGGATGTCTTCCGTATTCATGGCGTTGCTAACCGGTGTTCTGCAGGCCGGCCGCGATGCCATTGATGGTGGCGAACAGGGCATTCAGCAATTCGTCATCCTTGCTGCCCGCTTCGCGCCAGCGCTGCAAGAGGTCGAGCTGCAAGAGGCTGACCGGGTCGACATAGGGATTGCGCAGGCGGATGCTGCGTTCCAGCGCCGGGTCGTCGGCCAGCAGTTCGCCGTCTTCACCCTGGATCTCGCGCAGCAATCTCAACAGGCGCTCGAACTCTGCCGTGATGACCTTGGCGATGTCGGCATGCTCCGGGGCGGTATCGAAGTAGCGCTGCGCAATGGCCATGTCGGTCTTCGCCAGCACCATCTCGGCATCGTCCAGCAGGTTGGAGAAGAAACGCCACTCGCGCGCCATCTGGCGAACGAAGTCGATACCGCGCTCCTCGATCAGCTGTTCCAGGCCCGTGCCAATGCCGAACCAGCCTGGCAGCAGGCAGCGGTTCTGGGTCCAGGAAAACACCCAGGGAATGGCACGAAGGTCGACGATACCCTTGCCCTTGCGGCGCGCCGCCGGTCGCGAACCGATTTTCATCTTTTCGATGACATCGATCGGCGTGACCTTGCGGAAGAAGTCATAGAACTGCTCGTTCTCATGCACCAGTCCGCGGAATACCCGGCGTGAATCGGCAGCCAGCCTGGCCATGGCGTCCGCCCAGTCAGGTTCCTGCTCGTGGGAACGCTGCGGATCCAGCTCGGCCAGCAGCGACGCACCGAGCATCTGCTCCAGGGTGCGCATGGCGATGCCGCGGAGGCCGTACTTGGCGTTGATGATCTCGCCCTGCTCGGTAATGCGCAGGCGACCATTGATGGTACCCGGCGGCGCTGCCAGCACGGCGCGATGCACACGGCCACCACCCCGGCTCACGGTACCGCCACGCCCGTGGAAGAACGTGAGGCGAATGCCGGCATCACGGGCAATTTCCGCCAGCTGTGATTGCGCGGTCTGCAGCGCCCAGCGCGACGATGCAATCCCGCTGTCCTTGCTGGAATCCGAGTAGCCCAGCATGACGCGCTGCTCACCGCGCCTGGCCAGGTGCTCCGAATAGATCGGATCGGCAAACAGTTCGCGCATGACTTTCGGCGCGCGCTCCAGGTCATCCACCGTCTCGAACAGCGGCACGACATCAAGCTCCACCTCGCCCTGCTCGTTGGCACAGCCCGCCCAGCGCGACAGCTGCAGGATGCTCAGGACATCGTCCGCACCTTCCGCCATGCTGATGATCACATCGCCCATCGCCGCCTTGCCGAAACGCTCGCGACAGTCGGCGATGGTGCGGAACACGCGCAGCGTCTCCGCCGCCTCGTCCTCGGCATCGACCACCGCAGCGCCACCGTCTCGCCACGCTTCCTGCAGGCGTTTCAGCCGCACCTCGCGCGACAGCTCCAGCCACTCCGGTTCGTTGAGCAGGGAACCCACGGCGCGGCGAAACACCAGGCTGTCCTGGCGAACATCCAGCGCGGCCAGGTGAAAGCCGAAAATCTGCACGCGCCTCAGCAGGCGGCGCACCTGGAAGACGCCGGCGCGTTCGCCACGATGCGCTTCCAGGCTGCGAATGATCAGGGCGAGATCCGCCTCGAGATCGGCTGCTTTCGCGTATCGACCGGCACGGTCACTGCCCGTGGCGCGCAGGCGCGCACTCATCAGGCGGATCAAGACGCGGTAAGGCATGTTGCGATGCCGGTGGTTCAGGCTTTCGTACTCGACCGGGAAGTCGGCGGCATATTCGCGAATGCGGGAGTGAATTTCCGGATCGACGCCGACCCGCGACACCGATTGCGACAGCACGCGATACAGCTCACCCAGTTCGCGCTTGTAGCGATGGATGATCAGCGCACGGTGATCCGTCAGCGAATCGCGAACCGTGTCGGCCGTGACGTTCGGGTTGCCGTCCATGTCGCCACCCACCCAGGAACCGAAGTGCAGCAGCTGGCCCGGCAGGGAGTGGGTACCGACGGCGGTCGTACCCAGCGCCTGCTCGACAGTCTCCAGGTACACCGGGGCAATCCGGTAGATCACGTCACCCAGGTAGAACAGGATGTTCTCCCGCTCGTTGGCGACAGTGAGGCGCGTCGAGGGATGCTCCTCGGTCTGCCAGGTCGTGGTGATCTCGCGTCGCAGGCCGGCGAGCGCTGCCTGCTCTTCGCGCGGCGTGCGCTTTTCGATAAATCGCTTGATCAGGCTGCGGGAGATCTGTTGCTGCTTGCCCAGCAGGGTGCGGCGCATCGCTTCGGTGGGATGCGCGGTGAACACCGGCTCGATGGTCATGGCCGCAAGCCGGGCGCGGATGAGTTCGTCGTCGACACCCGCCTCGCGGAGCTTCAGCAGGGCATCCTGCAGGCCTTCCGGCTGGATCTTGTCCGGATCGTTTTCGTATGCACGGCGGCGGCGAATGCGATGCACGCGTTCGGCCAGGTTGACCATCTGGAAATAGGTCGAGAAGGCGCGCACGACTTCGCGGGCATCGAAAGGATCCAGCGAGGTCAGCAGCTCGGCCAGGCCGGCGGCGGCATCGTCCTCGCCCTGGCGCCTGGCAATGGCCAGCTGGCGCGCTTTTTCCACGCGCTCGAACAGCGCCTCGCCGCCCTGCTCGCGAATGACATCACCGACCAGCTCGCCCAGCAGCCGTACGTCATCACGCAGCGGTTCGTCCTTGGCATCGAATTGTATGGCTTCGCGATCCAGCATGATGTCAGTCCTTTTCTTCCTTGGCGTCCTGCAGGAGTTCGTCGACCGTGGCATTGAACGTGCGGATTTCTTCCTGGTAAAGCTCGCCGGTGGCCGGGCCGTTGAAGCCGTTGTGAATGCGTGCCACTTCGCCGTCACGGCCGATGAAAATCGTCGTCGGGTAGGCCAGCACGGCATTCAGCATCGGCAGGGCATCGCTGGCCTGCGACTTGTCGGACACGCCGGCGACCAGGGTCGGGTAGTCGACGTCCCAGCGCTCGCGCCAGGTGCGCACCTGTGCGGCGGCCTGCTCGAATTCCTCGAAATGCTCGAACAGCAGGCCGACCACTTCGACACCGCGATCACGGTTTTCCTTGTACCAGGGCGCCAGGAAGCGCGTCTCGTCCGCGCAGTTCGGGCACCAGGTGCCGGCCAGCTGCACCACGACAACCTTGTCCTGGAAACGCGGATCATCCAGCGACACCATCTCGCCATCAAGGTTCGGGAAACTGAAATCGAAGCGATCGTAACCTTCCTTCAGGTAGGTCAGCGTATCCATGTCAGGGAGGCTGGCGTCCGGATTGCGAAAGGCCGTCCACTTTTCGTTCCAGCCGGTGCCGGACAGGAAACGGCCGGCCAGGGTTCCGTCTGCCTGCATCTCGGCATCGAAATAGAACACGTGCGCACCGTCATAGGCCGAGAGGTAGAGCTTGTTGCCACGCACCGCGCCGGACAGGAAACGATAGTCGCTGGTCGTGGTCAGGAACGTGCCGGACAGGCTGGAGCCGTTCTGCTCGAACAGGCCGACGGCCGTGAAGTCGTCTTCCTCGTCGGCATCATCGCCATGGAAGCGCACTTCCCAGCGACCGCTGACATCGATCTCCGGGCGGGTGAAGGTTTCGAAGAACCGATGCCGCTCGCCGTGGGATGCGGTGAACGGCATTTCCTGCGTGGCACCCAGCTTCACCTTGTACAGGGTGCCACTGTAGACACCATCCGTGACTTCGCCGCGGTACCAGGTATTGAAGGAGTTCATGCGCAGCTCCACCTGCTGGCCATCGATCAGCACTTCCTCGACCTGCACGCGCTCGTCGCCATTGATGAAATACACCCGCGGCGTGTCGCCAGTGCCCGGCATGACCTCCATCTGCACGGGCAGTTCGGCAGCGGGCAGCTGGATGACCATGCGCCAGTTGCCGCTGGCCAGCACGGTATCTTGCGGCGCGACGGATGCATCGGGCGCAGTGGCTTCCAGCTTGCTTGCATCCTGCGCGGCAGCAGCCTGTTCGGGCTCCGGCGAGCAAGCGACCAGCAGGGTCAGGAACAGTGAAAGGCACATCCAGCGCATGGCGTTCTCCAGTTTGGTCTCGTATCGGTCGTGCAGGGTCAGGCGCGCGCTGCGGCAAACAGGTCGAGCACCTGCTCCAGCGCGGCATCATCGATATCAAGGTGCAGCACCAGGCGGATGTGCTCGCCAGCCGGCAGGCGGATACCGCGTTCCTCTGCCAGTGTCTTCAACCTGTCGCCGGCCGCACCGGGCGTCACGAACACCATGTTGGTTTCCGGGCCGTCGACGTCATAACCGAGTCCGCGCAAGCCGGTGGCAAGCTTCTCGGCGCGGGCATGATCCTCGGCCAGGCGGTCCACGTGGTTGTCCAGCGCATGGATGCCTGCAGCGGCCAGCATGCCGGACTGGCGCATGCCGCCACCGGTCACCTTGCGCCAGCGACGCGCGCTGTCGACCAGGTCTTGCGAACCGACCAGCACGGAGCCGGCCGGCGCACCCAGGCCCTTGGACAGGCAGATCGATACCGTGTCGAAATCCCTTGCCATGTCGGCCAGCGACTGGCCGGTGGCAATGACGGCGTTGAACACGCGCGCACCGTCGAGGTGCGTGGCGAGGCCATGCTGGCGGGCGACGCTCGTCGCATCGTCAAGGTATCGGGCATCCAGCGCGCGGCCACCCCAGGTGTTTTCCAGCGCCAGCAGCCGGGTGCGCGCAAAATGTGAATCATCCGGTTTCACGGCCGCGGCAATGGCCGCCAGTGACATGCAGCCACGCGCATCCTGTTCCAGCGGCTGTGGCTGGATGCCGCCCAGCACGGCAGCGCCACCGCCTTCCCAGCAGTACGCATGCGCCTGCTGGCCGACAATGTATTCGTCACCGCGCTGGCAATGCGCGAGCAGGCCGACCAGGTTCGATTGCGTGCCGGTGGGCAGGAACAGGCCCGCAGCCTTGCCGGCGAGCGCCGCGGCTTTCGCCTCCAGGGCGTTCACGGTGGGGTCGTCACCGAACACGTCATCACCCAGCTCGGCCTCCAGCATGGCCTGCTTCATGGCGGCAGTGGGTCGGGTGACAGTGTCGCTGCGTAGATCGATTGCGTCCGGCATCGAAACGGGAATCCTTGGTGGCCAGGGACAGCCAGCTTACCGGATATCGACCAGTTCTATCGACTCCGGCGCCAGCTCGCGGCCGAGGAATTGCAAGGCACTCTGGCGAAACCGTTCGACATTGTCGGTAACCAGGAAGTGCTGCCCGGCGCTTTCCTCCACAGCGCGTTGCCGCAGGGCCGCGGCGACCACGCTGGCTGTGGTTGCGGCTGAATCGACCAGTTTCACGTTGTCGGGCACGACGGCGCGAATGCTGTCTCCGAGTACCGGGAAATGCGTGCAACCGAGCACCAGGGTATCGGCAGCGGGGGCCGCGAACAGCGGGTCGAGGTAACGGCGCAGGATGGCCGTGACGATATCGCCATCGGTCCAGCCCTCCTCGGCCAGCGCGACCAGCATGGGACAGGCCAGCGCGCTGACCTCGGTGTCGGGCGCCAGCGCGTGGATGGCCGACTGGTAGGCACCACCGCGCACCGTGCCCTCGGTGGCGATGACTGCGATGTGACCGCGCTCGCTGGCGGCAACGGCGGCCTGTGCCCCTGGCTGGATGACACCGAACACCGGCAACTCGGGATGCGCGTCGCGGATGGCCTCCAGCGCAAAAGCCGACGCCGTGTTGCAGGCCACGACCAGCGCCTTGATGCCGCGTTCAATCAACAGCTCGGTGGCCTGCACCGCGTAGCGACTGACCGTTTCGGGCGAACGCGTGCCGTACGGCACGCGGGCGGTATCGCCGAGATAGAGATAGGACTCGCCAGGCAGTTCGGCCTGCAAGGCCTTGAGCACGGTCAACCCGCCCACGCCGGAATCGAACAGGCCGATCGGCAGCCTGTCGCTGGCAGCTTTCGAACTCACGCGGCGGGTTCCTGCTTGCAGGCCCGCAGTGCTTCGGCCATTTCCCGACCCGACTGGAAGCGGTCGCCCGGTTTTTTCTGCAAGGCTTTCTCGAGCACGGCCACGATGTCGGCAGCGAGCTCCGGACGCCAGCCACGAATGTCATTCGGCTCCTCGTTGGCAATGCGGAACATCAACGTCGCCATCGGTTCGCCGGTGAACGGCAGGTGCCCGCTGAGCAACTGGTAAAGCGTCACGCCCAGTGACCAGAGGTCGGAACGGCCGTCGACGCGGTGCCCGGAGACCTGCTCGGGAGACATGAAGGAAGGGCTGCCGAGAATGGTGCCCGTCTTGGTGCTGCTGGCATCGACCAGGTGGGCAACGCCGAAATCGGTCACCTTGAGCTCGCGGCCCTCGCCGGTGAAGACAATGTTCGCCGGCTTCACATCGCGATGCACCACGCCTTCGTCATGCGCGTAATGCAGGGCATCGGCCACATTGATGCCGATATCGATGACCTCCTCGACCGGCAGCAACTTGCCTTCACGGGTATGCGTGGACAGCGGCTCGCCGCGCATGTAATCCATGGCGATGTAGGCCAGGTCTTCCTCCTCGCCGACATCGTAAATGGTGACGATGCTGGGATGGCTCAGGCGGCCGGCGGCTTCCGCCTCGCGGAAAAACCGGCGCTTGGCATCGATCAGTTCGCTGCCGCTGTACTCCTCGTGCAGGGCTAGGGTCTTGACCGCGACCCGTCGACCGATGCGGGCGTCACGGCCGAGGTAGACAACACCGGCTGCGCCGCGACCCAGCTCCTTCTCGATATCGAAGCGACCGATACGGGGTTTGACCGCACTGCCATCGGTCGGCACGGTGGCCAGCGGACTGCTGTTGCGCGACCCGAGGCGCTGCGCCTCGGCTTCCTCGAGACGCGCAATCCGCTTGTCGATGTCCGGCGATCCACCAGACAGGACTGCCAGGTGACGGAACACGGCCAGCGCCCGCGCGACATGCCGCTTGCGCTCGTAATCCAGCCCCAGTGCATGCAGTTCGCGCATGACCTGCCGGGACCGTCCACAATGCTGCAATGTCTCGAACGCGGCTTCCAGGTGGCCCTGCTCACGCTTGGATACCGCCAGCGCCAGCCGGGTCTCCTCCAGCTCGCGCCCGCGAGCCCGCAGCTGCTGCTGCCAGCCCATCACCGCAATCGCCAGCGCATGGCCGGACATCAGGTACAACAAGGCGCCGGCCAGTGGCACCCAGAGCGATTGCGAAATCAGCAGGATGAATTCGATGTTCAGGCCCAGCAGCAGCATGACCAGCGTGCCGACGGCGGCCAGTCGCATGTCGATGCGCGGCACGATGAAGGCCAGCCAGGCAAATACCAGCAACCAGGCCAGTATCGACCACGCTGGCGAACCGGCCGGCCGGCGATAGAGGTCGCCCGCGCGCAGGCTGGCTGCCGTCTGCATGATGACCTGCGGCAAGGACATGGGTCCGAGCGGCGTTTCGATGCTGAGCCTGTCGTCCAGCGACACCAGCACGATCTTGCCACGCAGGTCGGCGTTGCCGGAGCGCACGTCCGCGGCCGACACCTCGGTCACGCCATCGGCGTAGAAATACGGCCAGGCGCGCAAGGCCGCATCGACCGGCAGCGCCTGCTCACCCAGCAGCAACTCGCCGGAGTCGCTGATGGTGATGCGTTCCAGCGGCACGTTGCCGACCGCGGCCGCCAGCCACAACGGCAGGGTTGGCAGCCAATGGCCTTCCACCGACACCACCAGGGGCTGGGTCACCGGGTTCGTTTCCGGTGGCAACATCGCCACGCCAGCCACCTGGTCCAGCCAGGCCGGGTGCACGGCCGCCGGTTTGACCACCGGCGGCTGGGGGCCGCCGAGCCAGTCCAGCAAGGGCACGCCCGGCATGCTGCGCGGCTGGCGGAACGTCGACGGCAACCAGCCAGGACGGCTGTCGAGCGGCTTGCGCAGTTCCCAGCGAACCAGGTTGTCGACCTGCTCCGGCGGGGCGGCGTCGAACTCGCCCGCATGCTGCAGGCCGACGATCATCGCCGTGCCGGTCATGGCATAGCGTCGTGCTGCCGGGTCGAGCCAGAGGCGCAGATCGGATACCGAGTCCTTGCCAGCCTCTGCATCAAGGGCCGCCAGGATTTCACTGTCGACCGCATCGAATGATTCGGGAATCACGGCAATCTGGTCGGGACCCGAGTGCCGCAGTGCCCGCAACAAGGACAGGAATTCCGGCCCCGCCGCCGCCGGCAGGTCGCTCTTCAGGATGACCAGCCGCTCGGAGGGGCGGCGATTGGCGGAAATCTGCATGCCGGTTGCGTAGGCGCTGCGCTCGGCAGCCGGGGTGATGCCGGAAAACTCCAGCAGGCCGGCAAGGGCCAGCAAGAACACCGGCAGCAGACTGCGCAGGCTCATGCGACGCCAGAATGGTTGGGTCGGATTACCGAAGTCGGACACGTTATATTACTGCCTTTGCATGTACTGAACCGGCCGCATCGCGCATTGGCAAGGACAGCCCCCCTGTGGCCGACCATATTCGGCGGGCGGCCTGCGCATTTCAAGCACTGCGAGCCCAAACTGTGGGCCATGCCCGCTTGCCCCGGGCTTTGGCGGAGTGCGGGCCGGCAGGTTATGCTCTGCCACCGCCCTACAGCCCCTTTCGAACGGAACGATCATGAGCCACGACATCAGCCACGATATGCAGTCACCCTACGCCGAACACTTCCGCACGCTGCAGTCGCGCCACCGCGACGCCATGGAGGCGGCGGATATCGATCACTTGCTGATACCCAGCGGCAGCCTGCACGTTGCCTTCCTGGACGACTACACCTACCCCTTCGTGGTGAACCCGCTGTTCAAGTACTGGGTGCCGGTCACGAACAACCCGAACAGCCTGCTGGTGATCACGCCGGGCGAAAAGCCGAAGCTGGCGTTCTACTCGCCGGTGGATTTCTGGCACAAGACCCACCCGGTGCCGGAAGACTTCTGGACGGACCACTTCGACATCCACCCGGTCGCCAAGCTGGATGAGGCGGTATCGTTACTGCCCGCCGACCTGTCGCGCACTGCCTGGCTGGGCGAACCGCACCCGCTGACCGAGGAATGGGGCGTCGGATCGGTCAATCCCGAGGGCCTGATCAACCACCTTCATTACCAGCGCGCCTGGAAGACCGGCTACGAGATCGAATGCCTGCGCCAGGCCAACCGGGTTGCCGCACGCGCCCACATGGCCGCCGAAGCGGCCTTCCGCAACGGCGCATCGGAATTCGACATCCACATGGCCTACCTGGAAGGTGGCGAGCACAACGAGCACCAGCTTCCCTACGGCAACATCGTTGCGCTGAATGAACATGCCGCGATCCTGCATTACCAGTACCAGTCACGCGAAGCGCCCAGCGAACACCGGTCCTTCCTGATCGATGCCGGCTGCGTGCACAACGGTTACAACTCGGACATCACTCGCACCTATGCCAGCGGCAAGAACGAATTTGCCGAGCTGATCGATCGCATGCATGTGCTGCAAAAAGCGATCTGTGACGAGATCGCACCGGGACTCGACTACGCCGAGCTGCATGTCGGAACCCACCGCAAGCTGGCCGACGTGCTGAACGAGTTCGGCCTTGCCGAGGGCAGCAGCGAAGCCTTGCTGGCTGACGGCGTCACGCGGGCCTTTTTCCCGCACGGCCTCGGGCACTTCCTCGGCCTGCAGGTGCATGACGTGGGTGGCCTCCAGGCCAGCGCCAGTGGCGGCACCATTGATCGCCCGGCCGACCATCCGTTCCTGCGCCTGACCCGTGATATCGATGTCGACCAGGTGTTCACCATCGAACCGGGCCTGTACTTCATCCCGTCGCTGCTCGACGACCTGAAGAGCGGCAGCGGCGGCAAGCTGGTCAACTGGGACCGGGTTCGCGCCTTCATGCCCTTTGGTGGCATTCGCATCGAGGACAACATCCATGTCACGGCGGACGGTCATGACAACCTGACCCGCGAAGCCTTCAACGCCGAAGGTCGCTGACAAGCAAAGCAACCGACAAAAAAGCCGGGCGATGCCCGGCTTTTTTCATGCATGGTCCGGCGATCAGGTCAGCAATTCTTCAAACACGTCCGGGTAACCATAGGATTGCTGGCCCCGGTTGCCCGGATTGCTGGCCGGGTCGGCCCGGCGCACCATGGTCGGCGGGATGCGCTCGATGTCCTCGAAATAGCGATCCACCACCATGTCCTCGTAAAGCTCGCCCACGTATTCGCCCGTCAGGCGATGCACGCTCGGGCCGTTGAGCTGGCCCACCGGCGTGCCCTGCATGGAAAAGATCAGGTGATCTTCCCAGAAGCCGACTGCATCGCCGTCTTCGTTGTAGATGTAGTTGGTCATCCCCTGTTTCCTGCCACGGTCGTCATGACCGTTCCCGTCCTCTGGCGCAGCAGCGTTGCCGCCCCCCAAGCATTGTTCAAGACCGCCATCTTTTCATGTTTCATCGGGCAAATCCCGACCAATGCGGCCATTATCCGGACTGGCGACCGTCCATCATTCCTCGACCAGCCAGCCTTCTGCCCCGCGCTGGCCACCGAAGACCGCCAGCAAGCCCGCGCCGATCGCCGCAAAGGCCTGCTCGGCCTGCCAGGGCGGCCGCAGCCAGAGCATGCCACTGCCCCTCAGTCCATGCGCATCCGGGTCGAATACCAGCTCCTGGCGGTAGACCCGGCGCAGCCCGGATGCCGCGATACCGTCCAGCATGGCCTGGCGAGCACGGTCCCGGGCCGGATCGGCCAGCAGAGGATACCAGAGTCCCAGCACGGCCTGTGGCCAACGTGCCTCGACGGCCTCCAGCAGCGCGACCACCTCCTGGTATTCGTCGAGGCGTTCATACGGCGGATCCAGCAAGACCAGGCCGCGACGATGCTGCATGGGCAGCAGGCCCTTCACACCCTCGCGGGCATCGCGCTGGTGGACATGCACGGCCGGATGCTGGCGCGCGCATCGGCGCAAGTGTTCGACATCACGCGGATGCAGTTCCAGCAGCTGCAGCTCGTCGCCTTCGCGCAGGGCGTTTGCCATGATCATCGGCGAACCCGGGTACGCCGACCGCGCCAGCCAGGGTCGAACCGCATCGAGGTAGGGAGCGAGCGCGGCATCGGCTTCGTCACGAGCCGCCAGTTCCCGTATGCCGCTGGCGGCTTCGCCGGTTTTCAGCGCCTCCTCGGACTCCAGCGCATACTCGCCGGCCCCGGCAAAGGCGTCCATCAAGGACATCGGCCTGGGTTTTTCCGCCAGGCGGGTCAGGACATGGTGAAGCTGCGCATGCTTGTGACAATCGGCACGGTTGCCTGCATGGAAGGCATGGCGATAACTCAGCATTCGCGGGGGAGATTCAGGCGCTGCGGCCGCGCGGCCCCGCCACGAACCAGACGGCGGCACCCACGATCGGCAGGAAGGCCACCAGCAGTATCCATAGCAGCTTGGTGCCGTTCTCGCGCCGAGCCTGGACGATATTCAGGATGGCATAGACATCGGCGGCCACGACCGCCAGCCAGAACAAGGCACCAATGGGAGACGTCATTTGCGGGCCTCGTAGTAACGGATGTCCTTGCCGCCAGCACGCACGCGCTCGACAAAATTCATGCCGGCCTTTTCCATGACGCGCTGCGAGGACACGTTGGCGGCATCGGTACCGCCGCGCACCACCGGCAGTTCCAGCGAGTCCAGGCCATGAGCAATCAGCAGGCGCGCCAGCTCGGTGGCCAGGCCCATGCCCCAGTGGTCGGGTGCCAGGCCGAAAATGATCTGCGGCAGCTCGTCGCCCTCGAATTGCCAGTATCCGCCGAAGCCGACGACCGTATCCGGCTCGCCCTTGTCGCTGACCCGGTGCAGGCCGCCCTTGCCCTCGGCGGCCAGTGCCTTGCTCTCGGTGACCAGCATGGCGACATCCTGGCGCGAAAGCTCCTCGGCCCCCCAGAACTGGCGCCGCAGGTCCGGCTCGTTCCAGAGCACGAGCAAGGCATCGATATCCGACTCATCGATGGGTTTGAGTGTCAGGCGTTCCGATTCCATGTATCCCCGCTCCCTCTTTTTCTGCCCAAAGCATATCAGGAAACCCGTTCAAATCTGGTGCCCGGGGCGCATAAAAAACAAGCCCGGCGGTGCCGGGCTTGAGGTCAATCACTGTCAGGGCTTGTCGTAAGCCTGGGGCCAGTCCTCGTCGTCGCGGTAACGATCGCGCAGCAGCTGCTGGCGCGACGTCATCGGCATCATTTCACCATCGATCAGCACGGCATCCGGGAAGCTGGTGACCTCCAGCGGGTCGCCATCCCAGATAACCACATCCGCGCGGTATCCCGCGGCCAGTCGACCGACATCCGACAGGCCATAGATCGCCGCCGGGTTGGCCGTGATGGCAGCCAGGGCCGCATCGTAGTCGAGGCCATGGGCCACGGCATTGCCGGCGTACTGGGTGATGTTGCGAGCATTGTGAGTACCGCTGGGGCCCGTACCGGCACCGGCCGAGAACACCACCGTGACGCCCGCGGCGTGCAAACGGGCCGCGTTTTCCAGCGTGGAGCCCAGTGATTCGAAGCTCGACGGCAGGTTCTGGTAGGCATCGACAATCACCGGCACATTGGCAGCGGCCAGCTGGTCAGCGACCATCCAGGCCTCGCTGCCACCGCTGATCACCAGCTTGAGCTGGTAGTCCGCGGCCAGGCGCAGGATGGCCTCGATGTCACTGGCACGCTCGACACCGACCACGAAGGGCATGTCGCCCGCCAGCACCGGCTGCAAGGCCTCGAGGTCGAGACGCGACAGGGCGTAAGCGTAACGATCGGCTGCCATGAAGGCGTCGCGATTGCGAGCAAAGTCACGGGCATCGTCCAGCGCTTCGCGCAGCTTCAGCATGGCCACACCACGGCTGCCACCGGCAAGCTGCGCAGCGGTTTCGCCAAAGGCGGCGTGCATGCCGGCATGCTCGCGCACAATGAAGTCACTCACGCTGCCCAGCGAAATGGCGGCGCTGCGTCCCGAGATCAGCTGGCCACCGTCGTAGCTGACAGCCGGCACGCTGACAGCGCGGGTCACGCCTTCCATGCGCTGGATGGGAATCAGGCTGGAACGGGGATTGATGGCATCCGCCACGGCATGCGAGGCGGTAAAGCGATCGTCCAGCGAGGTCCAATCATTGGTGCCATCGACAGCGCCGACCTCGGTCAGGCCGAGCTGGCTGGCCGGCTCGACCAGGCCCGGCGTGACGATACGGCCATTGGCGTCGATCACCACGGCATCGTCCGGCACCGCCACATCGGCACCGACGGCGATGATCCGGTCGTCACGAATCAGGACGGTGCCCTTTTCGATCACGCCGGCATCCGACACGGTATGGACAGTGCCGTTGATGATGGCAATGTCGCCCGCGCCTGCTGGCATGGCCAGCAGCGCCAGCAGCAAGGGCAGGTGTTTCTTCATGAAGCGGTTCATTTCGCACCTCCCGCGTCAGCGCCCAGCTTGAAGTCGGACACCGGCTGGTGGGCCGGGTCGTCAAGGTCCCAGGCGAGCGCACCGTCGATATAGACCTTCTCGGCTTTGGCATAGACGCTGAATGGATTGCCCTGCCAGATCACCACGTCGGCCATCTTGCCCGCCTCCAGCGAACCCGTCTGCTCGGCCACACCCAGTGACTTCGCCGGGTTCAGGGTGAGCCAGCGCATGGCCTGTTCCGGCGTGACACTCATGCCCGCCTTGTTGGCCGCGGCCATGGCCTTGGCCGCTTCCTGGTTCAGGCGCTGGATGCCGATGGCCGAATCCGAGTGCACGATGGCACAGGCACCGGCCGCATCGACCAGCGGCAGGTTCTCGCGCACGCCATCGAAGGCTTCCATCTTGAAGCCCCACCAGTCGGCCCACATCGCTGCACAGGTACCGGCCTCGGCGAGCTTGTCGCCGATCTTGTAAGCCTCGACCGCATGGTGGAAGGTGCCGACCTGGTAACCGAATTCCCTGGCGATATCGAGCATCACCAGCATTTCGTCGGCACGGTAGCAGTGGTTGTGGATGATGATCTCGCCCTTCAGGACACCGGCGAGCGTCTCCAGCTTGAGATCGCGATCCGGCATGTCGCCTTCACCGCGCTCGGCCGCTTCGATTTCGGCCAGGTACTGCTCGGCTTCGATCCAGGCCGCGCGATAACCCGCGACGTTGCCCATGCGGGTCGATGGCGCCGTGCCCTTGCCGCCATAGACGCGCTTCGGGTTCTCGCCACAGGCCATCTTCAAGCCATGGGGAGCGCCGGGGAATTTCATGTCCATGACCGAGCGACCACGAACGTTCTTGAGCGTCACGCCGCGGCCACCGAACAGGTTGGCCGATCCCGGCAGGACCTGCAGCGAGGTCACGCCACCGGCCAGCGCCGTGTTGAAACCCGGGTCCTGCGGCCAGACCGAATGCTCGGCCCAGACTTCGGCCGTGTTCGGCGAGGTCATTTCGTTGCCATCGGAATGCGCATCGACACCTGGCGACGCGTAATCACCCAGGTGCGAATGCACATCGATGATGCCCGGCGTCACGAATGCGCCATCGGCGTCCATGATCACGGCACCTGCAGGTGCTTCGATATTCTTGCCGACTGCGGCGATCCTGCCATCGGAGAGCAGGATGTCCCCGCCGTCCAGGCGCTCGCCATTGCCGATCAGCAAGGTGGCATTGCGAATCAGCGTGGGCTCGCTCGGCATCGGCTGGTAAGTCGACGGGAACGGCGTCACGGTAGTGCTGTGCAAGGGTTCGCTGGCAGGCGCTTCCTCGGCACCGCCACCGCAGGCGGCGAGTCCGACAAGTGCCATGCCCAGCAGGACCGGTCGCAGTGCACGATCAGCATTGAGCTTCATGTAAACCTCCGAGAATGAAATGGCCTTGCAGCCAAGCTGCCAGTGCCACGTGGCGAGCGCTCAATTAAGCACACCTCGCGGAGCAAAACAAAATGCACTGCAACACTTGGCCGTGGCGCTGCGGTATGGTGCATTATGGAATGCTCATGGAATGACGGGGGGACAGGCATTTGGAAGGCGGCAATCTCGATACCATCCTGATCCTGCTTGGCATGACGGTGCTGGCCGTCACGCTGCTGATGCGCCTGCGCCTGCCGCCGATCCTCGGCTACCTGATTACCGGCCTGGTGGTCGGCCCCTACGGTCTCGGCTGGCTGCCGAATTCCGCCGACACCCGCCAGCTGGCGGAATTCGGCGTGGTCTTCCTGCTGTTCACCCTCGGGCTCGAATTCTCGCTGGCCCGCCTGCTGGCCATGAAAAAGGAAGTGCTGGTGCTTGGCGGCCTGCAGGTCGTGATCACCACGCTGACCGTGGTGCTGGTATCGGCGGCGTTCGGCATTTCCACCCCGGTGGCCGTGGTCATCGGTGGTGCCTTCGCCATGTCGTCGACCGCGATTGTCGCCAAGCAACTGAAAGAACAGGTCGAACTGCACCAGCCGCATGGCCGCCTGGCCATCGGCACGCTGCTGTTCCAGGACATTGCTGTCGTTCCCTTCATCATCCTGATCGCCTCCCTGAGTGACGGGCAGACGACCTCCCTGTGGAACAACCTGGGCCTGGCGCTGCTGAAGGCCGCTGCCGTGCTGAGCCTGGTCTGGCTGATCGGTCGCTGGATGCTGCGGCCGATCTTTCACGAGATCGCCAAGGCCCGTTCGGCGGAGCTGTTCACCCTGGCGGTGCTGCTGTTCACGCTGGCCGCCGCTTTCCTCACGCATGGCGCAGGCCTGTCACTGGCACTGGGCGCTTTCCTCGCCGGCATGATGCTCGGCGAGACCGAATTCCGTCACCAGGTGGAGGCCGACATCCGGCCGTTCCGCGACATGCTGCTCGGCCTGTTCTTCATCACCATCGGCATGCTGGTCAACCCGGCTGCGATCCAGCCGGTCTGGTACTGGGTGGTGCTCGGCGGCCTGGTGCTGGTTGCATTCAAGCTGATGACCATCATGCTGCTGGCACGCCTGATCACCAGCGAATGGAACACGGCCTTCCGTGCCGGCCTGGTGCTCGCGCATGGCGGCGAATTCAGCTTTGCGCTGTTCACGCTGGCCATTGCCGGCGGCCTGTTGAACGAATCACTGGCACAGATCGCGCTGGGCAGCGTGATGTTGAGCATGGCGGTCAGTCCGCTGTTGATCCGCTACAACCTGCGCATCAGTCGGCAGCTGTTTGCCGATACCGAGACTACCGAGCGCGACATGCTGGAGCACGACGTCTCGGCGCACCACATCATTGCCGATGATCACGTGATCATCTGCGGCTTCGGCCGTGTGGGGCAGAACATCGCGCGCGTGCTGGAAAACGAGAACATCGATTACGTCGCGCTCGATCTCGACCCCTACCGCGTACGCGCGGCACGTGCGGCAGGTGACCCGGTGTACTTCGGGGATGCGACCCACCTCGACGTGCTGCACGCGGCGGGACTGGATCGCGCCAAGGCACTGGTGCAGTCCTACTACGGCATCGACGTTTCGATGAAGATTCTCGAGCAGGTCCGCAAGACGCACAAGGAACTGCCGATCATCGTGCGCACCCGCGATGACAACTACCTCGACCAGTTGCAGGAGGCCGGCGCTACGGAGGTCGTGCCCGAGACCTTCGAAGCGTCGTTGATGATCATTGCGCATCTGCTGCAATCACTGGGCGTACCGGTGAAACGCATCATCCGTGACATCCAGGACGTGCGTGCGCATCGCTACGAGCTCCTGCGCTCGGTGTTCCGTGGCAAGCAGGCAAGGCGCATCGAGCAGACCCATTCCCTGCGCGAGCAGCTGGGCACCTATGAACTCGGCAGCGACGATCACGCCGTCGGCAAGGTGATCGCCGACCTGCACCTGGAGAACTATGGCGTGGTGGTCACGGCCATTCGCCGCGACGGGATTCTCGGCCGCCAGCCGGATGGCTCGACCGTGCTGCGGGAGCATGACGTGCTGGTGATGTTCGGCACGCCCGAGGATCTCGAGCGTGCCGAAGAACGCATCCTGAAAGGCTGAACTCAGTCAGCCTTGCTGGCAGCGGCCGGAACATCGCGCAGCATGCGTCGTACGATGCCAGCGATTTCGTCCAGGTCGACATTGCCCGAATCGACCAGCTTGCTGGCGGTCAGGTCGGCAATCGCCCTGCCATTGTCGCCCTCCAGGAAATGCACGTGCAGGCTGCCCTCGACAATCGGGTTTGCCATGGTGGACTCGGTACCGCTGGCAAGCTGCACGCGATCCTTCATGAAGTAACGATCATGCCCGCCCTGCTGGAACCGGGCGGTGGACATCAACAGGTAGTCGACGGTGAAATCCGCCGCGCTGTCCACTTCCCGGTAACCCTTGTCGGTCAATACCGCCCGCAACTGCCGCTGCACCTCCTGCTGGGCAAGGTCATAGACCGGACGCATGGTTTCGTCCTCGGTGTGCTCGATCAGCCTGAACGTGGAAAAGGTCGAGAACTCGACCTCGGCGCTGCGATGCGCCTCGTAGCGGACACCCTGGGAACAGGCTGCCGTCAGCCCCAGGGCCAGAAGCATCAACGGGCAGAACATCTTCCCTACTCTCATGAACTGCTCCTCCTGCCGGTCCTTTCCTAAAAGGTAGCAGAGGTACCTGCGCTTGCTTGGCATGCACTCCTGCTCTCACCTAGACTGCGCATTCCATGAGCAGAACCTGAACGGAGCACCTGATGACTACCCTGGGCACACCGCTAGGCTCGTCCGCCACGCGCCTGCTGTTGCTTGGCAGCGGCGAGCTCGGCAAGGAAGTCGCCATCGAGGCGCAACGCCTGGGCATCGAAGTGATCGCTGTCGATCGCTACGCCAATGCGCCGGCCATGCAGGTCTCGCATCGCTCGCATGTGATCGACATGCTGGACGGTGCGGCCATTCGCGAACTGATCGAGCAGGAAGACCCGGACCTGGTGGTGCCCGAGATCGAGGCCATCGCGACGGAAACCCTGCTCGAACTGGAAGCGGAAGGCCATCGCATCATCCCGACAGCACGCGCTGCCCGCCTGACTATGGACCGCGAAGGCATCCGGCGGCTGGCAGCCGAAGACCTCAACCTGCCGACTTCGCCCTATCGCTTTGCCGACAATGCCGAGGATTTCCGTGCGGCCGTCGAGGCGGTCGGAATGCCCTGCGTGGTGAAACCGGTCATGAGCTCTTCCGGCAAGGGTCAGTCGGTCATCAGGTCAGAGGGCGACATCGAGGCATCCTGGGAACATGCCCAGGCGGGCGGACGGGCCGGTGCCGGTCGCGTGATTGTCGAAGGTTTCATCGACTTCGACTACGAAATCACGTTGCTGACTGTCCGGCATGTCGATGGCACCAGTTTCTGCGCACCCATCGGCCACACCCAGGTGGACGGCGATTACCGTGAATCCTGGCAGCCACATCCGATGTCGGACACCGCGCTGCAGAAGGCCGAGCAGGTTGCCGGCGCGATCACCAACAATCTCGGCGGCTACGGCCTGTTCGGCGTCGAGCTGTTCGTGAAAGGTGACGAGGTATGGTTCAGCGAAGTATCACCGCGGCCGCACGACACGGGCATGGTGACGCTGGTCTCGCAGGACCTGTCGGAATTCGCGCTGCACCTGCGCGCCATCATGAAACTGCCCGTCCCGGCCATTCGGCAGCACGGTCCCGCTGCTTCCTGCGCCCTGCTGGTGGAGGGTGAATCGGAGGATGTCAGTTTTGCCGGCATCGAACGGGCACTGGCCGAGCCGGACACGCAGATCCGCCTGTTCGGCAAGCCGGTTGTCAGCGGGCGTCGCCGGATGGGCGTGACCCTCGCGGTGGGCGATGACATCGAGGACGCACGACGCAAGGCGCGCGACGCGGCCGCACAGGTCAACCCCAAGCTCTGATTCGGAACCTCAGTAGTTCCAGGATTGCCAGGCGAAAAGGCCGCACTCGATCAGCCAGCCGGAGGCGACCAGCAAGGCCAGCGTGGCAATGACGTTGCGTGCGCTGGCGCGTCGGCTGATGCGCCACTGGAGGCCGGCCACGGTGGCCGCCACCGACAGCACGGCGGCCAGGGGTAACAGCATGGTCAGCACGGTGATGCCGACGGTGCGAGTGCTCAGCTGGCCCAGCGCACCAACGCTGGCCGTCGACAACAGCAACAGCAAGCCCAGCGCCAGCAAGGCACCCACCACCGGCACGAGTCGTGGCAACCACTGGTGGTAGCCATTCAGCTGGTGGTTCAACAGGAAGTACAGCCAGAAAGGCGCGTGTCCGGCAGTGAACACGATGGCCAGCAAGGCGAGCAGGCCGATCACCGGATAGGCCAGGAATTCCAGGCGGCCCAGGCGGGTCCAGCGCTCGTCGGCAGCGACCAGCAGCTGGCGGTTCTCGATCAGCTGGCGCGACGGCCACCAGTCGCCTTCGACACGCAACAGTTCACCTTCGAGCAGTCGCCAGGTCGCCGGCCGGCCGAGCAACGGCGACCAGGTGGCTCGGTCCTCGCTGCCGAAAGACAGGGTTGCGACATCTGCCCAGCCGCGCAGGAAACGGTCCACCGGATTGAGCGCCACTGCCTGCCAGCGCAGCACCTCCCGGGCCGCCGAATCGACTGCCTGGAACGCCGGGCGCGCGTCCTGGCGGTCGGTACCGATGACGGCAAACTTCAGTTGCTGGTCGAGGGTCCCCAGCGCCGCCGGATCCAGGCGACTGTTGGCCAGCAACAAGTAGCCCCGCCCCAGCTCCCGGCTCCAGGCCAGTCTCGCCGCGTAGCCGGGGTAGGCGCCGCTCACCACATGAAAGGGAAATCCCTCGCCTGCCTCCAGCCGGGCGCCGGCCGTATAGGAAGGAATGTAATCCTGGCGGCGCGCTTCCAGGCGCGCGATGACATCGCGATCGATCAGTTGCCGTCCCTGCCAGTCACCCTCGCGCAGCAGCACCTGGCCCAGCCGGGCGAGTGCCTCCGGCGTAACGGCAAGGTTGGCCGCCGAACCGAGGACCGCGGTCTGTGTCTCGCCCGCGTTCGCACTGCCGGAACCATCGGTCGCGGCCGCGCTCGCGGTCGCCGCAGGCGCCAGGTCGAGCGCGGCGAACAGCAATTCGAGCGCATCCTCGTAGGAAAGGTCGGGACTGCGATCCACCAGGTAGGCGGCGATGCCATAACCGGCTTGCGAGAAGCGCTGTTGCTGACCGGGCGGGAACACGAGCTCCATGTCGCGCAACGCCCGGTTCAGGTCGGCCAGCAGGGTCTGGCCCGCCTCTTCGAAAAACAGGTCCTTGAAATGCAGTGCAGGCAGGCCGGACTCGTGAGCAAGCAGGTGCTCGACCAGGATCGGTCGTTCGTCTTCCCAGGGGTTCTGGAAATCCAGCTCGCGGGCCAGGTCGTGCACGTTCTGTGCCGACTGCAGCGTGGCCTCGTCGATCAGGGAATGCACCGCCAGGGCGGTCAGCAGGTTGGCCAGCTGGCCACCCTGGAACACGTGGTCCGGAGCGAGTGGCTGCTGCCCGTCGCGCGTGCCGACCGCGAGGAAGCCTGCCGTGTCGGCATCGAAACACGCGACCACCACGCCGCGAACGCCATGCGCCTCCCGCCAGGCGGCAATCTCCGATTCAAGCCGGGTGTCGGCACAGACAGGCTGGTCGGCCGCCGTCACGACAAGCGGCATGCCGGCAAGGCAGGCCAGCAGCAACAAAGCCGTGAGCGTGCGAATGGTGGAGGTTGACCGGTGCGGTCGAATGGCGGTGGTGGCAGGCATGTTCCGCATGGTGGCGGCCTTGGAGCGGGTTGGCAAGACATCCCTGTCCTGCCCGACCCTTCAAGCAACGGGTACTGCCGCGCCGGTCGGCGCGGCAGTCGCGATCAACCGTCGTTGCCGACGGCGATATGGGTAATGACCTTGCGCACGCCCGGGGTCTCGCTGGCCAGGTCGATGACCTGCATGAGCTCGTCCCTGGATTTCACCCTGCCATCCAGCACGACGCTGGAACCCTTGGCAGTGACGTGAATGCGTTGTTCGTTCAATTGCTCCACGGCCGACAGGCGCTGGGCAACGCTGCGGGCAAGGGCCGACTCGTCATCACGAATGCCCTTTTCGTAATCATTCGCCCAGTAGACACCGTCGTGCTCGGAATCCGTACCGATCACGACCACGCAGCCGGACATCGACGCGGCGACCAGGCTTACGCCTGCAGCGCGCCAGAACATGCTCTTGCGACACAACATCACCCATACTCCTCTGGTCAGAAATTGTTTGAAACGCGCCAGCATGTCTTCAGGACTCGTCCCGGTAGCGGCGCAACATCACGGCTCCAGCCGTGCACGCGGCAGCGAAGATCAAGCCGCCCCAGAAGCCTGGCGTGACCAGCAGCTCTCCCAGCACGCTGAGGGGCTGCGCACCCAGTCCACCGTCGTAGCTCAGGCGACCACCGAACAGGCGAACCGTTTCGGTCGATCCCTGTGCGATGTCGGAGGAAAACGGTACCAGGCGCTCGCCGAGGAACTGCACGACATGGTTAGTGCCAAAAACGATCTCTTCCATGATCCACACGGCGCCGATCGGCAGCGTGGCCCACAGGAACGGACCCTTCTTCGCCCAGGCGGAAGCCAGCATCAGCCAGGCAAACCACGGCAGGTACCAGAGCGCCTCGACCAGGTAGCCGACGACGACCGCGAAGGTGCCACCGAACAGCGAGAAATGTGACCAGACCAACGTCCAGGGATTGCCACCGCCAATCAGCAGGGCAAAGCTGAACAGGATGTTCACCACGATGGTGGTCACCACTGCCGCTGCAATCAGGAACACAGGCAGCACCACGAAGCCGGCAATCCACTTGGACATGACCGTCTGCAGGTCGGTAACCGGCAGCGACTTCCAGAACAGGATGGAACGGTCACGACGTTCCGAGTACAGCGAATCCAGCACGTAGAAAGTCACCAGCACGGCGCCGACAATGAAGAAGGCGACGGCGATGCCCGGGATGGCCGCCTGGCCGATGTGCGCCAGGGCTTCCTCGTTGTGATCCATCAGCTTGTGGGCCAGCTTTGCAAAGCTGCCCTTGGTAGGGATCACCCAGAAGAACACCATGCCAAGGCCGAAGATGAACAAGGCACTGATGACAGAGGGCACGATCCAGAAGCTGCGATGCTCCCAGACTTCCCGTTTCAGCAATGCAATCATGGTATTCATGCCTGGACTCCTCTCATCTTGGCGACGAACAGATCTGCCACGCTGGGCGTATGCAGTTCGCCGAATTCCTGCAAGCGATCGCGATCCACCCCTTCGAACAGGAACAGCTGCTTGCCGAACACTTCGCGTTCGTGGATGGGGTTCATGCCACGCGCATCGTCGGCCATCTCCCTGGACACCAGCACCTCGGTATAGTCCTGGCTCACCGTTTCCATGCTCTTGTCGAGCACGATGCGGCCGTTCTTGATGAACAGCAGGTCGGTCAGGATCTTTTCGATTTCCTCGACCTGGTGCGTGGTCACGAGAATGGTCTTGCTGTCATCGAAGTACTCCGACAGCAGCGAGCTGTAGAAGTCCTTGCGATACAGGATGTCGAGACCCAGCGTCGGCTCGTCGAGCACCAGCAGCCTGGCATCGATAGCCATCACCAGGGCCAGGTGCAGCTGCACGATCATGCCCTTGGACAGCGTGCCGACGCGGCTCGATTCCTTGATGTTGGTGCGGGACAGGAAGTCGCGACACTTTTCCACGCTGAAATTCGGGTGGATCCGGTTCACGAAATCGACCGCATCCTTCACCTTCAGCCAGCGCGGCAACACGGCCACATCGGCGATGAAGCAGACGTCACGCATGATGCGCGCCCGGTTGCGCTTGGGGTTCATGCCCAGCACTTCCAGCTCGCCGTCGTAATCGGTCAGGCCGAGAATGGCCTTCAGCGCCGAGGTCTTGCCGGCACCGTTCGGGCCGATCAGGCCGACGATGCGTCCCTCCTCGACGTCGAAGGAAACGTTATCCAGCGCCAGCTGGTCGCCGTAGCGCTTGGTCAGGTTGTTCGCCTTGATCAGGGCAGTCATTTCTTGTCTCCCGAATCGTTGGCGGCCGTCAGCAGTTCATCGGGATCGAGGCCAAGGCGCTCGATACGCTCGAGAATCTGCGGCCACTCGTGCTTGAGAAAATTGTCCTTCTCGCTGTGCCGCAGTTTGTCCGCGGCGCCATCCATAACGAACATGCCTAGCCCCCTTCGCTTCTCCACAAGATGTTCATCCACCAGTTCCTGGTAGCCCTTCATGACCGTCAACGGGTTCAGCTGGTAATCAGCGGCCACGCTGCGGACAGATGGCAATGCTTCACCATCTTTCAAGGCGCCCTCGAGAATCATGGCTACGACCTTGTCTCTCAGCTGCCGATAAATCGGCTGGTTGTCATTCCAGTTCGGATCCATACCCGAGCCTCCTGAAAACGGACCTGTTCAGTCCGTCTGTTTCGTGGCGACGATGCGCGCAAACCCGGTCGACGTATGGACCATCGTGCGATACATCCCGAATACTCCCGGCGCTGCCAGGGTCTTGTGCAACAGATCGCGCTGGACGTCATCCATGCTGTCCGCCGTGTCGTCACTGGCTGCCGACTTCTGCACCCTGGCCACGGCCTTGTTGCCATCCTGGCTGGTCTTGGCGCGAGCCGCGATCAGCCGCACCGGGCCGGTCGTGACATAGGGCTGGTAGATAATCAGCGGCATGGCCTTCAAGGTCGCGCTGATGTCGGCCCGGATCTGCGCCTGCGCTTCGAGGTGCAGAAGCGTCACGGCACGCGCCAGGTAGGCCGACGTGCTGCCGGTCTCCGCCGTGGCTGCCGGCGCGAACGCCAGGCCGCTGGCGAGAACCAGGCTGGAAAGCCAACGTGCTGTCCTGTTGTCATGTGTTTTCATGTTGCGACTCCTGGCGGTGCTTGCCGTACTACGGGCAACAATTGCCGCGTTGGTGTTGTAGCTAACTATAACACTAAATCCCAACACTGCAAGCCTGCTGTTGAGTTTTTTCTCACTTTCTTTTTAGTTCCTTTTAAATCAACAACTTATATTCTCCCTTGAGTGGCCTCCCGGGCCCTGCATGCCGGTCTCACGGGCTGCTGCACGCCGGCTGGCGCGCTTCTCCTGCAACACCCTCACCTCGCTGCCGCCCTTTTAACCCCTTCCTGCACGCCCGTTCGTAATGCTTCCTGAACGCGCCACGGCGCCCGGACCATATCGACACCAAAGGGAGAGTCCCCATGAACACACCCAACCGTTCCACCCTTCTGAAGGGCGGTCGCAATCTTGCCACCATCGCCTTGCTGCACCTGGCCATCGTGGCCTGTGCACCCAACAGCACCCGCGACGAGGAGATCAGCCAGCGCGAGCAGGCTGGCGAAGGCCAGGCAGTTGTTGCCCGGCAGGACGTCATCCGCGAAGTCGCCAGCCCCGAACAGGCTGCAGCACGGACGGCAGTCGCCGACAGCAAGCAGGCGCTGGCCGCACACAGCCCCGGCCTGGTCATGCCACCGCAACCGATGCTGCAAAACACCGAGAACTACGCGCACCTGGACGAAAACGGCGTCATGGTGGCTGCCGAAAACCCGGTGTCGACCTTCAGCGTCGATGTCGACACCGGCAGCTACGCCAACCTCCGCCGTTTCCTGAACCAGGGCGTGCTGCCGCCGGAAGATGCCGTGCGTATCGAGGAAATGATCAATTACTTCGATTACGGCTATGACACCCCGCGGAGCCGCACGCAGCCCTTCGGCTTCAGCACGGCGCTGACGGTCGCTCCCTGGAATCCACAGCGACACCTGCTGCGCATCGGCCTGAAAGGCTACGAGATCGAGACCGGCGAGCGGCCCGATGCCAACCTGGTATTCCTGGTCGATGTCTCCGGCTCCATGCACTCGCCGGACAAGCTGGAATTGCTGAAGAAGTCGCTGGGCGCCATGGCCGGGAAGCTGACCGCCCGTGATCGCGTCTCGCTGGTCGTCTACGCCGGTACGTCGGGCGTGGTGCTGGAACCGACACCCGGCAACCGCGTGGCCACCATCCGCAATGCCCTGAACCAGCTCACCGCCGGCGGCTCGACCAACGGCGCCTCCGGCATCCAGCTCGCCTATGACATGGCGCGGCAGGGCTTCATCAAGGACGGTATCAATCGCGTCGTCCTGGCCACCGATGGCGACTTCAATGTCGGCACGGTGAACTTCGAGCAGCTGATCGACATGGTCGAGCGGGAACGCGCCTCCGGCATCACGCTGACCACGCTGGGCTTCGGCCAGGGCAACTACAACGACCACCTGATGGAGCAGCTGGCCAACAAGGGCAATGGCAACCACGCCTACATCGACACCATGCGCGAGGCCAACAAGGTGCTGGTGGAAGAAATGAGTTCGACGCTGATGGTCATCGCGGCTGACGTGAAGGCACAGGTCGAGTTCAACCCGGCGGTGGTCGCCGAGTACCGCCTGATCGGCTACGAGAACCGCGTGCTCGACCGCGAGGACTTCAACAACGACAAGGTCGACGCTGGCGACATCGGTGCCGGCCACACCGTGACCGCACTGTACGAACTGACCCTGGTCGGCAGCGACGCCCGCCAGGTCGACCCGCTGCGCTACACCGCAAGCACCGGCCCGGACTATGGCAAGGGCGGCATCGAGCTGCCGCGCAGCCAGGAACTGGCCTACCTGAAATTGCGTTACAAGCTGCCAGGCGAGTCCACCAGCAAGCTGTTGCAGGCTGTCATCGAGCAGGATGACATCGTCGACTTCGACCGTGTCGATGACGACTTCCGCTTCGCAGTTGCTGTTGCCGCGTTCGGCCAGAAACTCCGCGGCAGCGATCATGCCGAGCTCGAGTTCGAGGACATCCGCGCGCTGGCCGCAGGTTCCCGTGGCCAGGATCCCTTCGGCTACCGCGGCGAATTCCTGGGACTGGTCAGCACGGCAGCCAGCCTTGCAGGCCGGCATGCCGACAATGTTGCAGCAAGCGATGATGCACTCACCCGCCGGTGAGGCAGCGGCTCCGACCGCGGCCATGGCGCGTGCCATGGCCGCGGCATTCACGTTGCCGGTGACGGCGCCCGGGCAGCGCGCTACCCTGCGCTGCATGGATACCGGCATCGACGACAGCGACGAAACACTGATGGCGCGCTATTGCGACGGCGATGCTGCGGCATTCGATGCGCTTTACGAACGCTACCGCCGCCCCCTGTTCGGCTTCCTCGTCAACCAGTCGCGCCGACCCGCAACAGAAGTCGAAGACGTGTTCCAGGAGAGCTGGATCAAGCTGGTGCGTTATCGCAGCCAGTTCCGGGCAGGCCAGAAGTTTGCGCCCTGGCTGTATACCATCGCGCGCAATACCCTGGTCGACCGCTGGCGCCACCTCGGTACTGTCGCCAGCGTGCACGTGTCCGACGACATCGCCATGCAGGGTGCCAGCAGCGATGGTCTTGCCCGACCCGAGCGACTGGCGGCCAGTCGCGATATCGAAGCCGCCTGGCAGGCCGCACTGACCGCCCTGCCGGCAGAACAGCGCGAAGTCCTGCTGCTGAAGATGGAGAGCGACATGTCGCTGGAGGAGATTGCCACCGTGCTCGACACCGGTCGCGAGACGATCAAAAGCCGCTTGCGCTATGCCATGGCACGAATGCGCAGCGCGCTTGAGGAGTTCGACCATGAATGATTCGGACCTGAGCCCGCAGGAACAACAGGAAATCGAGGCACTGCGACGCAGTTACCTCAGCTGGCGCTCTGTCGAGCCGGGTGAACTGGTCGATGCACGCATTCGCCGTGACGCCCGTCGCACACCCGCCCGGCGCATGCTGGCCTGGGGCGGACTGGTGGCCGCTGCGGCATCGATCGGCCTGGCCGTCGTGTTGTTGCCAGCGCTGTTCGACAGCGCGCCGGACCCCGCACTCGAGCTCGCCGCACAACGCGAAGTCGAGCAAGCCGTCGCAAAGGCCCCCGCGGCACCACCCGCAGGGGCAGGACAGCGCAGCGAACTGTCGCGATCCGAAAGCGCCAGCAATGGCGCGCTGGAAGAACAGGCGCTGGCCGTGGAGCAAACTGCGGCCAGGCAGACCGCCGAGCGCTCCGCTGCGCGCGCCGCAGCGCCCGTCAGCGACCAGGCCGAGGTGGCGAGCAGCGAGCGGCAACAAGAAGCCCGCATGTTGGACTTTGCAGCCACCGACTCCCTGCTCGCCAGCAAGACCGCACTCGCCGACATGGACCTCGAGGCCCTGCGGTCCGAGCTTGCCGACGCCAGCGAGCGGGAATGGCGACTGGCACTGGTAGAGTTGCGGGAGCATGGTGAACGCCAGAAGGCAGAAGCCTTGTTCGAGGATTACCGCGAGCGCTTCGAGCTGCCCGCGGACATTTCACTGGACGAGCTGGTCGGCACGGCTGACTGAGTGCCGGTCCAGGCGCAAGGGAGAGAGTCATGTCACTCGTCATCTACGGTGCTTACGGCTACACCGGCAAACTGATTGTCGCGGAGGCCGTCAGGCAAGGAATGAAGCCGATGCTTGCCGGTCGCAATGCCGACAAGCTGCGGGCACTGGCCGAACAGTTCGACCTGCCCTGGCAGGCTTGTGACATTGACGATACAGACGGCTTGCAGAAGCTGTTGCTCCCGGCCGATGCCGTGCTGCATTGCGCCGGCCCGTTTCATCGCACCGTCGATGCCATGCTCGGCGCCTGCCTCGCCACGAAAACCCATTACCTCGACATCACCGGCGAGATCGCCGTGTTCGAACGACTGGCTGCTGCCAATGGTGAAGCGCAGCGTGCCGGCATCACCCTCCTGCCCGGTGTCGGTTTCGATGTCGTGCCGACCGACTGCCTGGCCGCCCATCTCAAGGAAAAGCTGCCTGATGCCTCCGACCTGAAGCTCGCCTTCATGGGCGGCGGTGGCATGTCGCGCGGCACCCTGCTGACCATGATCGATGGTCTGGGCGAACCCGGTGCCATGCGGGAGAACGGCAGGATCGTTCCCGTGCCGCCGGCCTTCGATGTCATCGATGTGGACTTCGGCAGCGAGTCGGGCAGGCCATCCTGGAGCTGCATGAGCATTCCCTGGGGCGATGTGTCCACCGCCTTTCATTCCACCGGCATCCCGAACATCCTCACCTACACCGCCGTGCCACCTTCCAGCATTCGCAAGCTGAAGCGCTCGCGCTGGTTCGGCTGGTTGCTGCGACGCGAGTTCATCCGCAACCTGGCACGCAAGCGCATCAAGGCAGGCAAAAGCGGTCCTTCTGACGACACGCGGGCCGGATCGCAGACCTTTGTCTGGGGCGAGGCCCGGAATGCCGGCGGACAGGTCGCCAGCGCACGCCTGGTCGGCGACAACGGCTACAGCCTGACCGCAACCGCGGCTGTCGAATCGGCACGACGAATGCTGACCGGCACGGTGTCGGCCGGTTTCCAGACGCCCTCGCGCGCCTTCGGCGCGGACTACATTCTCGAGCTGGGCGCCAAGCGCGAAGATCTCGACTGACATCTCCTGCCCAGCAATGAAAAAGCCCCGCTTTTGCGGGGCTTTCTCACTTCCGGGATCTCTCAACCCTTGTAAGACCTGCCAGGCACTGGTGCCAGCATCGGCACCTGCTCGGCATACTTCTCGTACTCGGGATGGAACTCCTTGAGGTCCTTCTCCTCGTAGCGAATGCCAATGAACAGGTAGGCACTCATGCCGAGTGCAAACAGCAGGTGGCCACAACTCATCGCCGGCGTGGCCCAGAAGCTGAGAAACAGGCCGGTATAAAGCGGGTGGCGAACGATCCTGTAGAGGAACGGCGTACGGAACTTCGCCGCCGGCACGACCTTGCCCAGGAAATTCCAGACGACCTGCTGCAGGCCGAACAGGTGGAAGTGGTTGATCAGGAACGTGCTCAGCAGCACCAGCGCGAGGCCAAGCAACAGGATGCCGTAGCCGAGGCCGATACCGACACTCGATTCGGCATTCCAGAGCAAGTGATCGATCGGACGCCACTGCCAGTACATGACGACCAGCACCAGGCTGGTCACCAGGACATACATCGGCCGCTCGGCCGCTGGCGGCACGATCCTGGTCCATGCGCGCTTGAAGCCCTGGCGCGCCATCACCGAGTGCTGGATGCCGAACAGGGCGATCAATCCAAGATTGATCAGCACGGCCGCAACCGGATTGCCCATCTCGCGACCGTAATCGATGGAATACGGTACCAGGGTCTTCAGGATCGGCCACTGCTCGGCCAGGCCCGTCATCTGCAGGTTGGCCAGGAAGGCATATAAATAAAGGAATACCGGCAGGAAGCTGACATAGCAGGCAATGCCGAATAACAGGATCAAGGTGCGTTTCATGGTGTCTTCCCCTTACGCGCGTTCGTAACGCATTGTTTGAATTGGCTTTTCCGGAGTCCCCAGAGCTTTTCCAGCAAGCCTTGTCCTAGCATGCGAATTCCGATGGAAATGGGCTCACTCTCGCCTGATTTAAGCGACCGCTGGTGGTAAAATGCGCGCCTTTCGCGGCCCGAAGAACGCCCGGAGCCGCCGCCAGAGTCCGAATCAACCCGAAAACTGGAGTCCACCATGAAACAACCCGTACGCGTCACGATTACCGGCGCCGCCGGCCAGATCGGCTACGCGCTGGCCTTCCGCATTGCTTCCGGCGACATGCTGGGCAAGGACCAGCCGGTCATCCTGCAGCTGCTGGAAATCACCCCGGCCCTGGATGCCCTCAAGGGTGTGGTCATGGAGCTCAACGATTGCGCCTTCCCGCTGCTGGCCGACGTGGTCGCCACCGACGACGCCAATGTCGCGTTCAAGGATTCCGATTACGCCCTGCTGGTCGGCGCGCGTCCGCGTGGCCCCGGCATGGAGCGCAAGGACCTGCTGGAAGCCAATGGCAAGATCTTCGGCCCGCAGGGCGAAGCCATTGCGGCGCACGCCTCGAAGGACATCAAGGTGCTGGTCGTCGGCAACCCGGCGAACACCAATGCGCTGATCGCGCAGGCCAATGCCAAGGGTGCGAACCCGCGCAACTTCACCGCCATGACCCGCCTCGACCACAACCGTGCCATGGCGCAGCTGGCCGAGAAGACCGGCAAGCACGTCAATGACATCAAGGGCATGATCATCTGGGGCAACCACAGCTCCACCCAGTACCCGGACATCGCCCACTGCACCATCGACGGCAAGCCGGCCGCCGAACTGCTGGATGATGCCTGGTACAAGGACACCTTCATCCCGACCGTGCAGCAGCGCGGCGCAGCCATCATCAAGGCACGCGGTGCGTCTTCCGCTGCCTCGGCTGCCTCCGCCGCCATCGATCACATCCGTGACTGGGCACTGGGCTCGAACGGCGAGATCGTTTCCATGGGCGTGCCGTCGGATGGTTCCTACGGCATCGCCGAAGGCGTGATCTATTCCTTCCCCTGCATCTGCAAGGACGGCGATTACCAGATTGTTGATGGCCTGGACATCAACGACTTCTCCCGCGAGAAGATGGACGCCACGGACAAGGAACTGCGCGAAGAGCGCGAGGCAGTCAGCGCGCTGCTCTGATCCCGCCACTCCGCAGCACCGAAAACCCCGCCCCGGCGGGGTTTTTTTGTGTCCGGCGGACAGCCGCGGACACCCGCAGCCGCCAGCGGACAAGCGGACACCCTCCTGGCGGCGCCGCCCGAAACCCCGTCGTTGGCCGCCTTCCGGCCCATCCCAACCTTTGGCACGTGAATTGCATCGTATTTGGCAACGAAACCGAACTCAGGAAGGAACCCCATGATTCGTGACACCTCCGCCCAGGACGTGGTGATCGACCCAGGCCCGCAGAAGAAACGCCGCCTGATCAATGCCGGGATCGGCATTGCCGCGCTGATCATCGTGCTGGCCATTGCCCTGCCGGCCTACAACCGCTGGGCCTCGGCCGAGATCACCGTGCCGCTGGAAAGGCTGCGCATCGCGACCGTCGAGCGCAGCGACTTCGTTCGCGATGTCGGCGTGCCAGGCAAGGTGGTCGCTGCCGTTGCACCAACGCTTTATTCACCCGCCCAGGGCATGGTCGAACTGCAGGTCAAGGCCGGCGACACCGTCGAGGCCGGCCAGGTGCTCGCCATCATCGACAGTCCGGAAATCATCAGCGACCTGGAGCGCGCCGAGTCGCTGCTGGAAAGCCTGACGCTGGCCTGGGAGCGCAAGAAGATCGAGACCCGCGCCGGCGAACTGCGTGAAAAACAGGCCGTCGACCTGGCCAAGGTGAAGCTGGATGCCGCCCGTCGCGAAGCCGCGCGCGCCGCGCTGTCCTTCCAGGAAGGCATCATGAGCCAGCAGGAGAAGGAAAAGACGGACGACACGCTGGCCACTGCCGAAGTCGAGTACCAGCACGCGATCGAAAACGCCGCATTGTCGAAGGACTCGCTGGATTTCGAATTGCGCACGACGCGCCTGGACGTCGACCAGCAGCAGATGGTGGTCAACAACCTGCAGCGTCGCGTGGATGATCTCAGCATCACCTCGCCGGTGACCGGCATGGTTGGCAACGTTGCTGTCGAGCAGCGTGCTTCCGTCCCGCCGAACACGCCATTGCTGACCGTCGTCGACCTGACGGCACTGGAAATCGAAGCACAGATTCCCGAGATCTACGCCGATGCGCTGGGCCTCGGCATGCCGGCCGAGATCACCTACGGCACCTCGACCTACGACGGCATCCTGACTGCCGTGTCACCTGAGGTGCAGAACGCCCAGGTCACTGCCCGCATTCGTTTTGCCGATGAAGCGCCTGGCGACCTGCGACAGAACCAGCGCGTTTCCGCGCGAGTGGTGATGGAGACCAAGGAAGACATCATCACGGTGCAACGCGGTCCGTTCGTGGAATCCGGCTCCGGACTGATGGCCTACGTCATCCGCGGTGATCTCGCCGTGCGCACGCCGATCCGCATCGGTTCCACCAGCATTCGCAATGTCGAAATTGCCGAGGGTCTAAACCCGGGAGACCGGATTGTCATCTCAAGCTATGACCAGTTCGAGAGCGCCGACACTGTCTACCTGACGAATTGAACAAACGAAACAAGACGCACCTTTAAAAGGGGAAACAACATGTTGAAGATGAACGAGATCAAGAAAGTCTACCGGACCGACCTGGTGGAGACGCATGCGCTGCGCGAGTTCAGCCTGGAAGTGAAGGAAGGCGAGTTTGTTGCCGTGACCGGCCCGTCGGGCTCCGGCAAGACAACCTTCCTGAACATCGCCGGCCTGCTGGAGAGCTTCGAAGCCGGCACCTACCTGCTGGACAACGAAGACGTGTCGAAACTCAGTGACACGCAGCGCTCGAAGATCCGCAACCAGAAGATCGGCTTCATCTTCCAGGGCTTCAACCTGATTCCCGACCTGAACCTGTTCGACAACGTCGACGTGCCACTGCGCTATCGCGGCTTTTCCGCCAGCGAGCGCAAGCAGCGTATCGAGCAGTCGCTGGAACGTGTCGGCCTGGCATCACGCATGAAGCACCTGCCTTCGCAGCTTTCAGGCGGCCAGCAGCAGCGCGTGGCCATTGCCCGAGCACTGGCTGGCGAGCCGCGCATCATCCTGGCCGACGAACCGACCGGCAACCTCGATTCGCTGATGGCGCGCCAGGTGCTGGAGCTGCTGGAAGATATCAATGCGCAGGGCACGACCATCGTTATGGTCACGCATGATCCTGAACTGGCGCGACGCGCCCAGCGCAACGTGCATGTGATGGATGGCCAGGTGACGGATTTCACCGAGTTCGAGCAGGCCCACGCACACCGAACCGAAGAGCTGGTCGAAGCCACCGGCACCAACGACTGAGGTGATGCCATGTTGACCTATTACGCAAAACTGGCGGCACTGAGCATCAAGCGCAATCCGATTCTCAGTGGCCTGATGATGCTGGCAATTGCCGTCGGCATCGGTGCCTTCATGACCACCTACTCGGTGATGCACATCATGGGTGGCAACCCCATCTGGTACAAGAACGACCAGCTCTACACCGTGCATCTCGACACCTGGAATCCGGAGCGGCCGCGGGATTCCGGTCGTACCGAACTGGCACCGGAACAGCTGACCTACATGGACGCCATGGCGCTGGAGCAATCCGACATTCCGAGCTACTCCACGCCGATGTTCAAGATGGGCGTGGTCGTGCAGCCGGAGAACCTGGAAGTCGCGCCTTATCTCGACGGCGGCCGCATGACCAAGAACGACTTCTTCGAGATGTTCGACGTGCCCTTCCTTTATGGCAGCGCCTGGAACGAAGCCACCGACGAAAGCGGCGATTTCGTCACCGTGCTGTCGAAGAAAATGAACGACAAGGTCTTCGGCGGCGAGAACAGCGTCGGTCGTACCATCAGGATGGACGATTACGAATACACCGTCGTCGGCGTGCTGGATGACTGGGAGCCCCGTCCGAAATATTACGACCTGACGAATGGCTCGATGAACCCCAGCGAAGCGTTCTACCTGCCCTTCGAGCTGCAGCACACGATCGAGCCGGATCGCTGGGGCAACACCAACTGCTGGAAGAACGAGCGCCTGGAAACCTACCAGGACTTCCTCGCGGGTGCCTGTGTCTGGCTGCAGTACTGGGTGCAACTCGATACACCGAGCCAGCAACAGGACTACCGTGACTACCTCGCCGGCTATGTTGCCGAGCAGCAGGAAATCGGTCGCGTGACGCGCCCGGAGAACACCACCATCTGGAACCCGGAAGAGTGGATGCGCGTCAACCAGGTCATGCCGGATGACGTGCGCGTGCTCGTCGCGCTGTCGGCGCTGTTCCTGGTGGTCTGCCTGCTGAACACGGTCGGGCTGCTGCTGGCCAAGTTCATGGGCCGGACGGGAGAGATCAGCGTGCGCCGGGCACTGGGTGCCTCGCGCTGGGCCATCTTCCGCCAGCAGATGGCGGAGTGCGGCTTCATCGGCGTGGTCGGTGGCCTGCTCGGCATCGGCGTGACGGCCGCCGGCCTGCAACTGATCAAGATCCTGATGAAGTACGACGGGCCGGTGGACATGGATGTCGAACTGATCTCGATCGCGATCGGCGTATCGATCCTGGCCAGCCTGGCCGCCGGCCTGTGGCCCTCGTTCCAGATCTGTCGCGTGCCGCCTGCCGGCTACCTGAAGACGCAGTAAGGAGAAACATCATGGAAATCAGACCCATTCTCTCCGCCATGCTGCGGAACAAGACCGGACCCATCCTGATCGCCTTGCAGATCGCCATCACCATGGCGCTGATCGCGAACTCGATGCAGATCATCAACGAGCGCGAGGACATCATGGCGCGACCGACCGGCATGGATGAAGGCAACATCGTCTTTGCCAGCTCGATCGGTTTCACCGAAACCTACGACCAGCTCCGGACCTGGAACGAGGATCGCGACACGCTGCTGGCGATTCCCGGCGTGACCCATGTCGGTTACATGAACCGGGCCCCGCTGAGCGGTGGTGGCAGCTCGAGCACCTTCAAGAACCAGCCCGGCGAGGGCGAAGGTGTCATCAGCGAGGGCATCGCCTACTACAACGGTGACCAATACCTGCAGGATGCACTGGGACTGGAACTCGACGAAGGCCGCTGGTTCCTGCCGGAAGAGGTCTACTACCAGGGCGAGGACGACCTGGACGAGATCACGCCGGCCGTCGTCATCACCCGCACTGTTGCCGACAAGCTGTTCCCGGAAGGCAATGCCCTGGAAAGCATGGTCTACAACGGGCTTGACCAGCCGCGCCGTGTCGTCGGCATCATCAAGCACATGCAGGGCCCGTGGCTGTCCTGGAACAACGTCGACCACGTCATGATCTACGGACGCATCAGCGCGCAGAATGCCCTCGGCTTCATGATCCATACCGAGCCTGGCATGGCCGACAAGCTGATGCCGGAAATCGAAACGGCGCTGCAGCAGTCGAACCGCGAGCGCGTGGTGACCACCGTGCGGACGCTGCAGGACTACAAGATGCGCAGTTATGCCGAGAACACGGCGATGGTCGGCCTGCTGTCGATCGTCAGCTGGTTGCTTATCGGCATCACGGCGCTCGGCACGCTGGGCCTTGCTGCCTTCAACGTCAACCAGCGTCGCAAGCAGATCGGCACGCGTCGCGCCCTCGGCGCCACCAAGGCCGACATCCTGCGTTACTTCCTGCTGGAAGGTGGCCTGATCGCGCTGCTGGGTGTCGCCCTGGGCACGGTGCTGTCGATGGGACTGAGCTGGCTGCTCGGCACCAACTTCGGCGTGCCGCGCATCGAGTGGTACCAGTTGCTGCCGATTGTCATTGGCTTGCTGCTGCTTGCGGTGCTGGCCGTGCTGGGTCCCGCGCAACGCGCCACCCGTGTCCCGCCGGCCATGGCGACTCGCAGCGTGTGAAGCCGGACGACGTTGCAAGCTTCGGTTAGAATCAACGGGCGGGTCGGATGACCCGCCCTTTTTACGGGGGGAAAATTCATGCCGACCGTGCTGGTCATTGACGACAACGAAGCGGTGTACGAAGCACTCGAGGTGTTGCTGTCGCTGGAAGACATCGACACGGCCTGGGCGGAGACGCCGGCCCGCGGCCTGGCACGACTCGCGACGCACGACTACGACCTGGTCATCCAGGACATGAATTTTTCCACCGACACCACCTCTGGCGAGGAAGGTGTCGAGCTGTTCCGGAAGATCCGCGAGCAGCGGCCCGACATGCCGATCATCCTGCTGACGGCCTGGACGCATCTCGACCAGGCGGTCGATCTCGTCAAGGCCGGTGCTGCCGATTACCTCGGCAAGCCCTGGGACGACCGCAAGCTGGTGGCCACGCTGCGCAATCTTCTGCACCTTGGCAAGCTGTCGCGTGCCCATCGTGAATTGAGCGAATCAATGAGTACGCGCCAGCAGACGCTGGCGGAAGAATTCGACCTTGGAGGCATCATCTATGCCTCGGCAGCCATGCACGAACTGGTGTCGGTGGCGACCCGCGTGGCGCGCTCCGAACTGCCGGTCCTGATCAGCGGTCCGAACGGCGCCGGCAAGGAAAAGCTGGCCGATATCGTGCAGCTGAATTCGGCGGTTCGCGACGGTCCCTATATAAAGGTGAACGTCGGTGCCCTGCCCGCCGACCTGATGGAAGCCGAGCTGTTTGGCGCCGAGGCCGGCGCGTATACCGGCGCCAACAAGGCGCGCGAAGGCCGCTTCGAGGCGGCCGACGGTGGCACCCTGTTCCTGGACGAGATCGGCAACCTGCCACTGGACGGCCAGATGAAACTGCTGCGCGTGCTGCAGACCGGCGAGTTCGAGCGGCTGGGCAGCACGAAGACACGCAAGGTGTCGGTGCGAATCATCAGCGCGACCAATGCCGACCTGACGAAGATGATCCGCCAGGGTGAATTTCGCGAGGACCTCTACTATCGCCTCAATGTCATCGAGCTGAAGCTGCCGGAACTGAAGGCCCGCCGCGAGGACATCCTGCCGATTGCCGAATCGCTGCTGCCCGAGGGCGTGTCACTGAGCGAGGCGGCTCGCAAGGCACTGCACGATTACGACTGGCCGGGCAACGTGCGCGAACTGGGCAACCAGTTGCAGCGCGCTGCGGTGCTTGCCAGCGGCAAGCTACTCGAAGCCGGTGACTTCAACCTGCCGCACCAGCCAGCCAGCGGCGAACCGGATGCCGATGACATCCGTGCCGCACTGGCCGAAGCCGATGGCGTGGTCGCCCGCGCGGCAAAGGCACTGGGCATGAGTCGCCAGGCCTTCTACCGTCGCATGGAGAAATTCGACATCACGGCGACGGATGGCGATAACGGCAACGTCTCCTCGGAAACTTCGTGAAAACGCTGTCGCTGGAAGGCCGCTTCGTCTTCTTCCTGGTCGGCACCACCGCGATCGGCATTCTCTGCGGTGCGCTGGCAACCTGGCTGCTCGAGAATCTCTGGCTTGGCCTCGCGCTCGGCGGCCTGGTCGGCATCCTGGCAGCGCTGTTCGTCGGCCGTGGCTTCACGAAGCCCGTCACCCGCATCCTGCAGGCGCTTGCCGATGGTGTCGCCTCCTTCAAGGACGGCGACTTCAGTGTCAGCCTGGGCACTGACCGCCAGGATGAACTCGGCGACCTGGTGGCGGCCTACAACGAGGTCGGCAATGTACTGCGTCGCGAACGGCAGAACCTGTTCCAGCGCGAACTGTTGCTCGATTCCGTCATCCAGGCGTCACCGGTGGCAATGCTGCTGGCCGATCCACATGATCGCATCGTGTATTCCAATCCGGCGGCAAGGCAGTTCTTCAACGACGGGCATCGACTCGAAGGCATGGGCATGCAGGCGATGGTCGCTGACAAGCGACCGGAGCTGGCGCTTGCCGTCAGCGAAGTCCAGGAAGGGCTGTTTACCGTCGAAACCGCGCGCGAGGAAGACATCTACCATGTCTCGCACGGCCAGTTCAGCCTCAACGGCCGACGCCACCACCTGGTGCTGTTCAAGGCCATGACCCATGAAATCAACCGACAGGAAGTCTCGACCTGGAAGAAGGTCATCCGGGTGATATCGCACGAACTGAACAATTCGCTGGCGCCGATCTCGTCGCTGGCGCACAGCGGCCAGGAACTGAACCGCCGCAATGACAGCGAAAGACTGGCGAGCGTCTTCCGCAGCATCGAAGAACGCTCGCAGCAGTTGAAGGGCTTCATCGAAGGCTATGCAAAATTTGCCAAGCTGCCGACACCGGAAGTGGTCGAGGTCGATCTCGAGGCGTTTGTCGAGCAGCTGGCAGCGATGTACAGCTTCACCCTCGACGGCGACCTGCCAGAGCGTACAGCCTGGTTCGATGCCGCCCAGCTGCAGCAGGTGATGCTGAACCTGCTGAAGAACGCCAGCGAGTCCGGCAGCGCGCCGGAGCACATCCACCTGGCCGTCCAGTTCGAAGGCCCGCGGCTGCTGATCCGTGTCATGGACCAGGGCGACGGCATGTCGGAGAACGTGCTGCGTCACGCGCTGGTGCCGTTCTATTCCACCAAGAAGGCCGGCTCCGGCCTCGGCCTGCCGTTATGCCGCGAGATCATCGAGGCCCACGGCGGTCGGCTCGCGCTGAGAAACCGCAAGCAGGGTGGCCTGGAAGCCTCTTTCTGGCTGCCACAACCGGCCCCGCGCTGAGGCGCGGCCCGCCCTTCAATCTCCCCTGCTCGACCGTTATAGTGGATGGTCCAACGGGCGTTTGAATGCGCCGACCATCCCTCGCAGCTAGGAGCACTACCATGTGGTTGTCCCTCTTCTGGTTCCTGCTGGTCCTGGGTGTCGTTCTTGCCGTTTTCTACAAGCGGACCCGACTCCTGCCAGCAACTGTCCTCATTGCCGCCACCCTGGCGCTGTACACCTGGCAAGGTGATCCAGGCCACTTCTGGCTTGTCATCCTGTGGGGCGTGTTCGGCACGATTGCCGCGTTCCTCAACGTGACGCCGCTGCGGCGCAACCTGCTGACCCGACCGGTACTGAAGATCTATCGCAAGATCATGCCGGAAATGTCGGCGACCGAGCAGGAAGCCCTGGAAGCAGGCACGGTCTGGTGGGATGGCGACCTGTTTACCGGCGCACCGGACTGGGACAAGTTCCTGCAGTATCCGAAGGCCGGCCTGTCGGACGAGGAAAAGCAGTTCCTGGCGAACGAGGTCGAAGAGCTGTGCGGCATGCTGGACGAATGGAAGATCACCCACGAGTGGGGCGACCTGCCGCCGGAAGTGTGGGATTACCTGAAGCAGAAGGGCTTCTTCGCCATGATCATTCCGAAGGAATTCGGCGGCCGCCAGTTTTCCGCGGTCGGCAATTCCGAAGTGCTGGTGAAGATTGCCTCGCGTTCGCCGACGGCCGCATCGATCGTTGCCGTGCCGAACTCCCTTGGCCCCGCCGAGCTGCTGCTGAAATATGGCACGGAAGAACAGAAGAACCATTACCTGCCGCGCCTGGCTGATGGCAGGGAAGTGCCCTGCTTCGCCCTGACCGGCCCGTGGGCCGGTTCCGATGCCGGCTCCATCCCGGACACCGGCGTGGTCTGCAAGCAGAAGGTCGACGGCAAGGACGTGGTCGGCTTGAAGCTGACCTTCTCCAAGCGCTACATCACGCTCGCACCGATTGCCTCGGTCATCGGCCTGGCATTCAAGCTGTACGACCCCGACGGCCTGCTGGGCGACAAGGACAAGGTCGACTACGGCATCACCTGTGCGTTGATTCCGCGTGATACGGAAGGCCTGAAGATCGGTCGCCGGCATTTCCCGCTGAACATTCCGTTCCAGAACGGACCGATCGAAGGCAAGGACATCTTCGTGCCGCTGGACACCATCATCGGTGGTCCCGAGATGGCCGGCCAGGGCTGGCGCATGCTGGTCGAATGCCTGTCGGAAGGCCGTTCGATCTCGCTGCCGTCGAACACTACCGGCGGTGCGCAGCTCGGTGTGTTCTCGACCGGTGCCTATGCCCGCATTCGCAAGCAGTTCAACATGCCGATCGGCCGCTTCGAAGGTGTTGGTGAAGCGATTGCCCGCATGGGTGGCCGTCTCTATGCCATGAATGCCGCACGCCTGGTAACGGCGGCCGCCGTCGACCAGGGCGAAGTACCGGCCGTGCCGTCGGCCATCGTCAAGTACCATGTCACCGAAATGGCGCGGAAGGTTTCCGACGATGCCATGGACGTGCATGGCGGCAAGGCCATCTGCCTGGGCCCGCTGAACTACATCGGCCGTGGCTACCAGTCGGTGCCAATCGCCATTACGGTCGAGGGCGCCAACATCCTCACCCGCTCCCTGATGATCTTCGGCCAGGGCGCGATTCGCTCGCATCCCTACGTGCTGCACGAGATGAAGGCCGGCATGCTGGAAGACGAGAAGCAGCGGCTGGTGGAATTCGACAAGGCCCTGTGGGGCCACATCGGCTTCGCCTTCTCGAATGCCGTGCGCGCTTTCATCATGGCCGCCACGCACGCGCGCTATACCGGCGTGCCGACCAAGGGTGGAACGCGCCGCTACTACCAGCACATCAATCGCTACAGCGCGGCCTTCGCACTGGTTGCCGATGCCGCCATGCTGACCATGGGCGGTACCCTGAAGCGCAAGGAGAAGATCTCGGCGCGCCTCGGCGACATGCTGAGCTACATGTATCTCGCCTCCTGCACCCTGAAGCACTTCGAAGACCAGGGCCGGCCGAGCGACGACCTGCCCCTCGTCGAGTGGGTCTGTCGAGACCTGATCTACCAGCTGCAGGAGCAGTTGCACGGCGTGCTGCGCAACTTCCCGAACCGCTTCGTCGCGGTGCTGCTGCGCATGCTGGTGTTCCCGACGGGCCGCAACTACTCGGCGCCATCGGACCGGCTCGGCAACCGCATCAATGAATTGCTGATCAATCCCTCGTCCAGCCGGGATCGCCTGACCAGTGGCGTCTACACCGGCGACCAGAACGACAACATCGGCATCATGGACGCCACGATGCGCCTGGCCATCCAGGCCGAACCGCTGGAGAAGCGCATTCGCGAAGCCCAGAAGGAAGGCGTACTGCCCGACGATGCCCGCGAGGACATCATCGACGTGGCGCTGGCGCGCGAGGTGATCGACAAGGACGATGCGGAGCTCCTGCGCATGCTGCGCGAGCAGACGCTGAAGATCATCTCGGTGGACGACTTCCTGCCGAGCGAGCTCGGTACCGATCCGCTGGACGTCACGCTGGAGCAGACCAAGGCGGTACGTGACTGACCGCGCAACGGGCGCACGATGAAAAAAGGCAGCCACTGGCTGCCTTTTTTCCTGCGCGGCAGAAACGCCGTCACTTGAAGAACGGCAACCAGCGGCGCTTGCCAAAGGCTTCTTCGCAGTGCGGCGCCCGCTCGGGCTTGGCGAACAGGAAACCCTGGCCATGGTCGCAGCCGAGCTTGCGCAACTGCCGTGCCTGGGACTTCTCCTCGATACCCTCTGCCACGCATTGCATGCCGAGGTTGTGGCCCATGGCCAGGATGGTGCGCACGATCTCCAGGTTTTCCAAAGACCGCTCCATGCCACGAATGAAGGACATGTCGATCTTCAGTTTGTCGATCGGCAGGCGTTGCAGGCGGCTCAACGAGGAATAGCCCGTGCCGAAGTCATCGATGGCGATGGAAATGCCCTTGTCACGCAGGTACGGCAAGGTATCGTTCTGCAGCTTGGCATAGTGCATCAGCATGCGCTCGGTCAGCTCGATTTCCAGAGCCCCGGACGGCGTGTCGTATTTCGCCAGCAAGTCTTCCAGCAGGCTGGTGAACTCGGGCTGCAGGAATTCGCGATCCGACAGGTTCACGCTGATGAAAAAGTCCTGCTCGTGCACGGCACGCCATTGCTTGTGCTGACGCAGGACCTGATCCAGCAACCAGCGGCCGATCGGCAGGATCATGCCGGTCTCCTCGGCCATGGTGATGAATTCCTTCGGCCGGATCAGTCCCTTGACCGGATGCTTCCAGCGCAACAGGGCCTCGAAACCGACCATCGAGTCGGCCTGCAGGTCGATGATGGGCTGGTAGGAGACACGCATCTCCTCGCGCTCCAGCGCGTGTCGCAGGTCGGTTTCCAGCTTCAGGCGCGATACCAGGCCGACATGCATGTCGGAGTCGAACAGCTTGTGGGCGGCGCCACCGAGTTCCTTGGCACTGTACATCGCGATATCCGCATCGCGCAGCAGTTCGTCGCCATCGGCATAACGCTCGGCCGATTTGGCAATGCCGATGCTGGCCGAGGTGAACACCGACTGCCCATGGAGGTCGAACGGTTCCTGCAGGGCATCGTGGATGCGCTCGGCAACCTGTACTGCTTCGCCCGCTTCCGACAGGCCGTCGGCCAGCACGGCGAACTCGTCGCCGCCCAGCCGTGCCACCACGTCACCCGGACGCAGCGAGCTCTGGATGCGCTCGGCAATTCCCTTCAGCAGCTCGTCGCCGACCGCATGACCCAGGCTGTCATTGATCACCTTGAAGCGATCGAGGTCCAGGAACAGCACCGAAAAGATCGAATCGGCACGCTGCGCCCGGCGCATGGCCTGGTCGAGATGCTCGATGAACAGGGAGCGGTTCGGCAGGCCGGTGAGGACGTCATGAAAGGCATCGTGCACGAGCTGGCGCTCGACTCGCTTCCGCTCGGCAATGTTGACGAACACGTCGAGCGCAGCCTCCATGATCTCGCGATCTTCGGCAGTGAATCGTTGTCGCAGCTGCAGGTCCTCGCGGCGATTGCCGAGCAGGACCGCGTGACCCGAACCGGAGTCGTAAGCCCAGACGAAATAGGGCATGCCGGTGAGACGCGCCAGCTTGCGATCGAACGGCGTCGGCTCGCCGGAGGAATTGCGGAAATGAAAGCCATGCGGCACTTCCGCTTCGTGCAGGTCGACATCCTCGGAGAGCTCGCAGTCCAGCGCGGCGCTGACCTGGAGCTCGGTACCCTTGTCGGCGATCCTGAACAGCACGCCCCCCTCGACCGTGAGCGCCTCCGTCGCGGTCTCGAGGAACATGCGCGACAGGCTGTCGAGATCGAGACTCATGTGATCCATGCGATACAGCTTGCGAATCAATGTCGCCGTCGAGCGCGAGCGGCGCGCGATGTTCATGGCGCGCGTATGCTCGTCGCGCACGCGCAGCAACTGGCCGCCGAGATCGTCACTCAGGCTGCGGTAGTAATCGCGTTCTTTCTGGATGTCGTCAGTCAAGCCTGCTCGCCCTCCTTGAGAACAACCAGCACGCCAGTCCAGTCGAGTGGCCGGCTGCGACCGCCATACGGGGCGATCTCCCGGCCTGCGTAGAAGCCGAACAGCGGTGTCCTGCCGAGCGCGCTGCGCAGGCGATCGGCTTCCTCGCCCTCGGAGCCGGTAAATATCGAAGCGCGTCCGGCGCAGTCGATGTACATCGCAAGCAGCGGCGGTGCATCCTCGGCCACCATGGCCGCCACGCCGGCATCCACGGAATCCATCAGGAAATCGTTGTTGCGGAACATTACCTGGACCTTGTCGCCTGCCTCGAAGTCGGTTTCGAACAAGGAGACGCTGCCATCATCTTCGTTGACATCGATGATCAGTCGGTTGACGAACTCGGTCTCCTTGAAGGGCGCCATCGGATCACCCATGCGGCGGCCAAGCAGCACCGAGAACGACAGGGCCACGCCCTTGCCACCCGCGAGGTCCTGCAGGGTCTCTGCCGCCGGCTTGCCATCGAGCTCGTAGAGCTTGGGTCCCGTGGCACGCGTGATGGTCAGCAGGCGACTGACCGGCGTGCAGCCATGCATCACCCGTCCGTCGACTTCGAGACCCGGCGGCAAAACCAGTGCCAGCGCATGCTCGCGCACGACCGCCTCGCCATCAAAGACAAAGCCGGACGTCACCTGGAAGTCAGCGATCATGCCCGCGCCGAAAATCGGCATGGCATGTTCTTCGAGATGGCGATAGATGCCGTCCAGCAACAGGCTGCCGTGATTCAGTCCGTCCGATCTGACGACATCATAGAAAAGGAAGGCGGCAGGCTGGCCCGGCTGGCTATCGGCAGATTGCTGCAACCAGCGACCCAGCTCTTCGCCGACGCCAACTTCGCGGCCGCCCAGCGGTCCGACGCAGCGCGCCTGCGGCAGGCCGTGGCTGCGGTCGAAGACCAGCAGGCCGATTTCATGACCGGAGTATCCGATGTGCTGGCGACTGATGGCCCCGACGACCGCACCGCCGTAGACCGGGATGCCGTTCAGGCGTGCCCGGACGTCAGCAAGCACCTTGTCCGGCGCATGTCGCCCCGCCACCACGAGAATGGCCCAGCCAGGTTCGGCAACCGGCTTGGACGCCTCGCGAACCACTTCCTCGACTGCATCTTCCGTGGCAGCAAGCTGCGAAACACCGATACCGATCATCAATGAAGTCCCCGATTCGAAAGAGTGGCCGATGCAAATCCCGGCCCATGCAATTCCCCCTCGCAAAGATTACCATGCTGAGGACGCTGGGGAGGATGAGATGGCCTTACCGATATTGAGAAAAATGAGTCTCCAGGACGGCATGCGGCGATTGTCGTTCGGGCTTGCCGGCAGTCGACGGCCGGTGGTGTACGAAGTGACGCTGGCCATCGACCCCGAACGCATCGACGAACTGGATGAATGGCTGCCACAGCATGCGCGGGAGATGCTGGCCTTCCCCGGTTTCCAGGCCGCCGACATCCATGCGGGCCGCAGCGCCGACGAACAAGGGCGGATGCTCCGGACCGTCGCCTACCGGGTACGCAGCCGCCGCGAGCTGGACAGCTACCTGCACACCCATGCCAAGCGCATGCGCGCCGAGGGCATGGCCCGCTTCGGCAAGATCATGAGCGCGAGCCGTCGCATCGTGCCTGACCAGGACTACCAGCCCGACCCGGACATGACCTTGCTGCAGTCGACCGATGACATCTCCGGCGGCCTGCCGGTCTGCGGCAACTGCCTGGAACCGGTGCCCGGACGCTTTTGCGCCCAATGCGGCCAGGAAGATCGCACCTACCTGCTGTCACTGCGCGAACTGCTCAGCGACTTCTTTGGCGACCTGATCAATTTCGACTCGCGCTTTTTCAAGACCATGGTGCCGCTGCTGTTCCGCCCCGGCTACCTCACGGCCGAGTACATCCGTGGCCGCCGGCAGACCTACTTCCCGCCCGTGCGCCTCTACATTTTCATCAGCATCGTGTTCTTTTTCGTTGCCACGGTGCTGGCCGACGTGGGCGACTTCAAGCTGGACGACGACAGCGAACCGCAGACACTGGAAGAAGCCGAGGCGCGTGCGCTCGGCGCGCTGGAATCGCAACGAGCATCACTCGAAACCCGCGGCGCCCTGCAGGCGGCGGAGCCGTTCCTGCCCAGCGAGGAAGACGTGCTGGCGGGCGTTCGCGAACGCTATGCAGAACGGCAACTGGCCGAAGCGGCCGAGCCGCCCGCCAAAGATGGCAGCCAGGAAGATTCCGACGCAGCAGGCACGCAGACCCAGGGACCCGGCGTCCAGGTCAGCAGCAAGGGTGTCCATGTCCAGGGTTTCGGCATTCCGGAGATCGACGCACGACTCGAGCGCGGTGCCGAAGCCTTCAAGGAAGACCCGGGCGCCTTTGCCAAGGCCATGCTCGACGACATTCCGGTGGCCATGTTCATTTTCCTGCCGCTGATCGCACTCGTGCTCAAGGTCCTGTATTTCTTCACCGGGCGTTATTACGTCGAGCACCTCATATTCACCCTGCATTTCCATGCAGCCGCCTTCATGCTCATTCTCCTGCTGATCGCCAACGGCGAGCTGGAGGATGCCTATGAAAGCTGGCGCTCGGTCAGTGGCTGGGTGGACACCATTCTCGGCATCTACCTGCCGATCTACCTGTTCCGCTCGCTGCGCGTGGTCTACGGCCAGGGGCGTCTGATGACCAGCGGGAAATTCTTCCTGTTGTTCCTGGCCTACGTGGTGGCAGCCGGGCTGACACTGGCACTGACCGCCGTACTGACGCTGCTGCGCCAATCAACCTGATCGACCCGAGGAGGTATGACATGACAAACAGAATGCAGGCACTGCGCCACTTCGCCGCGGCTGTCACGCTGGGCCTTGCCGCCCTGCTGCTGCCGGCGGCAATGGCGGCCGACGATCACGAGACCGAGCTCTACTTCGTGTCGCCGGCGGACGGCGCCGTGGTGAGCGGACCGGTGAAGGTGATCTTCGGGCTGCGGGGCATGGGCGTCGCGCCGGCCGGCGTGGCTCGCGACAACACCGGGCATCACCACCTGTTGATCGATACCGGCCTGCCACCGCTGGACCAGCCGATCCCGAGCGATGCACAGCATCGCCATTTCGGTGGTGGCCAGACAGAGGTCGTGCTGGAACTGGAAAAAGGCACCCATACCCTGCAGTTGCTGCTGGGCGATCACAACCATGTACCGCATGATCCACCGGTAGTATCGGAGCAGATCACCATCACCGTGGAATGATTCAACAGGACCCGTTCCGCAAGAGCCTGCCCTTCGGGGCAGGCTTTTTTCATTCCGGGTACTCGTCTTCCATTTCGGTGACCTGGTCTTCATCGGCACGCGGGTCGAGCGTATTGATGACCGGTGTCGAGCTGGCCACCGGCACGAACGGCTCCTGGTCCTCGATGTCGACCGTCTCGAATCCTCGCCGCAGGTAGATGGTGGTGCCGAACAGCAGGCAGGTGACGGCAATGGTCGTGAACAAGGCCTGGGCGCCGATGACCATGTTGAGCAACGACACCAGCAGCGGACCGATCACCGCACCCAGCCCGTAGCTGATGATCAGGGCTGCCGACAACACCACCACCTGGTTGGAATCGAAGTGGTCGTGAGTGTGCGCGACTGCGACAGGATAGAGCGTGAACAGCAGGCCGCCGAATGCACCGATGGCGAGGTACAACAGCCAGAACTGACCGGCCGGAATGAACAGCATGCCGAGCGACGACAGCGACAGCAGCAGGGCCAGCGTTGCCAGCACCGTGCGCCGATCGAAGCGATCGGATACCAAGCCCACCGGCAACTGCAACACCAGGCCGCCCAGCAGGCTGATCGCCATGAAGTTGGCAATCTGCGAAACATCCGCACCCAGGCCTTTCACGTAGAGCGGGGCCATGGAATAGAACGCGCCGTTCAGCGAGCCGGCGACCAGCGCACCGGCCAGTCCGAAAGGTGCTGTCTTCCAGATTCGCGACCAGTTGATGGAGATGTTGCCTACCGGCTGCGGGAGCACTGCCGAGGTCAGTGCCACCGGCAGGACGCACAGCGTGAACAGGATGCCCATGACCAGGAAATGATTGGCCGCCTCGATCGGGGCAATGTTCAGCAGGTACTGACCACTACCCAGTCCGAGAAAACTGACCACCATGTAAAAGGAGAACACCCGGCCTCGAATCTCGGCCGGCGCGCGCTCGTTCAGCCAGCTCTCGACAATCATCATCATGCCCATGGCCGACACGCCCATGACCACTCGCAGCAGCAGCCAGACGACAGGCTCCGACCACAAGGGCATGAAGAGCACGGCTGCACAATTGCTGGCCGCAAAGACGCTGAAAGCACGGATGTGCCCGACCCGCTGCACGATGCGCTGGCAGAGCGTCGCGCCGATCACCAGGCCGACGTAATAGCCGGACATGACCGGCCCGATGGTCCATTCGGCAAATCCCTCGACACCCATGCGCAACGACAGGAAGGTGCCGATGTGGCCGAAGCCGGCCATGGTCGTTCCCATCGCGAGAAACAATGCGGCAAGAGACAACAGTGTGCGTCGCATCAGTAGCGTGCCTTCGGATCGAATTCAGCCGCGAACTGTAACATGCGCGGGAATGCGCAGCAGTCCGTGTCAGGCACAGACGCGGTTGCGGCCACCGCGCTTGGCTTCGTAAAGCTTCGCATCGGCAGCCAGCAGGGCCTGCTTGAGATCCTTGCCATCGTAGGACGCCACACCGATCGACGTCGTGACGACCAGGCCGGGATCGAGATCGTGCCAGTCGAAATCGCAGACCGCCTTGCGGATCTTCTCGCAGACCACGGCGGCACTCTCGACATCCGTCTCCGGCAGGCAAAGCAGGAATTCGTCGCCACCGTAGCGAGAGATGATGTCGATGGCGCGACATTGCTCGCGAATGATGTCGGCAAACTTCCGCAACACGTCATCGGCCAGCACGTGCGAGAAACCATCGTTGATCTGCTTGAAGGAATCGACATCGAGCACGGCCACCGACATGGCATGACCGAAACGCTCGGCGCGCTTGAATTCCTCGGCCAGGCGCTGGTCCATGAAGCGGCGGTTGTAAAGCCCGGTAAGGCTGTCTTCCTTGCTCTGCCTGTCCAGCTCGGCGGTCTTGCGCCGGAGCTCCTGCAACAGGTTCTCCTTCTGCGCGTTGGTTTCGCGCAGCGATTCGCTGAGCTCCACCAGCTCCTGCTTCTGCGCCTCGATTTCCCGGGTCCGTTGTTCGACCCGGTCCTCGAGCTCGTAGCGATAGGAATCCAGCTCCGTGAACATGCGGGCATTGGCCATGGCGATCGCCACCTGGTCGGACAGCGTCATCAACAGGTGGAAATCCGATTCGTCGAACACGTTGGCCTTGAAACTCTGCACGCTGATGGCACCGAGCACCTTGCCGTCATAGGAAACCGGCACGCCGATCACCGAGCCCGGGGTACGGCCGACAATGACCGCGGCCTGCTTGGCCTCGTGCTCCGACTCGTCCCAGTTGCGCACCAGGAACCCGCGGTTGTTCTGGATGATCCAGCCAATCGCGCCCTCGCCACGCTTCTTGCGCTTGCGCGGCTGGCGGCCGAGGTCGTTGTGGTGCAGGCGGAAATCGAGCTCGTCCGACTCTTCGTCGTACAGCACGAGGAAAAAGGCCGTGAAATCGATCAGCTTGCGGCACTGCTGGAACACGAGCTCGGCCAGGTCATCGATGATCAATGAGGTGCTGATGGCACGGCCGACCTGGTTGATGCCGGTCAGTGCATTGACCCGCTCGGCCAGTTCCCAGTGATTCTTGGCAAAGCGGCGCAGGATGACCATGAACATCACCAGCAACAGGCCATAGAGCAGGATGATCTCGGTGCTCGCCGTGTTGTAGACGATGGCCGAGAACACGCCGAGCGGCACGGTGCCGATCTCCAGCAGGGTCGCGAAACCCGAGAACCACTTGCGCCAGTCGCCCTCGTTGAACTGTGCATAGACCGCCATCAGGGCTTCGTTGATGAGTTGCATGACCGCCGCCATCAGCAGCAACAACAGCGCGCTGCCAGCCGTCAGGCTGGCCAGCGGCGTCGCGCCACCCAATGCCTCGAAGGCGTAGCCACCACCCAGCACGATCAGAGTGAACATACCGCTGGAATGCAGCGAGCGCATCAACAGGAACTGGAAATCACCACGGTTGTGGCGACGGTCGAGCAGCGGCCACAGCAAGCCGGTGATCGCCGCAACCCAGCCGGCACTCAGCGTGCCGAGCACCAGTACCGCGCCGACCTGGGCCAGGCGGTCCAGCGAGGTATGGCCAACATGCGGACCCGAGAAGCCACCGGAAATGAAGAACAGGGACAGGCCGACGAACAGCAACAGTTCGCCGCTGGGCAGCGGCCAGGCCGACTGCGAATACGACAGCCACAGCAGAACCGACCAGCCGAACGCGGCTAGCCCGATACTGTAGGGCAGCAATATTTTCAGTCCCGTTCTCAACACGCCTAGCCTCTAGTTATTGTCAAATAACCCTAAGCCCGGCACAGGGGTGAATCAATGCCGGAATGTGCGCCTGGTCCCGCCCTGCCTACCGTTCGTCCGGCAAGCTGCATGCTAGACTGCGGCGAGAGGTGAGATCATGCATAAACCCTTAATTTATAGCCTGTTTACGCTGTTTCTGCTGAGTGCCTGTGCGGCCCGACCGCTGGTCGAGTTCGACCCGGCAGCAGACTTCAGCCAGTACCGCAGTTTCAGCTGGCAGGCACCCGCCCACGACGCGGTCGATGACCCGATTCTCGACAGTCCACTGCTCGACGCCAAGGTCCGCCAGGCTGTCATCGACGCCCTGCAACAGCGTGGCCTGGATTTCGTCGCGGAGGGGCAAGCCGACCTGCTGGTCACCTACCACACGGCCGACAAGCAACGTTCCCGTCCTGGCAGTTTCGTGCTGGGATTCGGGACCGGCCCCTGGAATCGCCGAACCACGGTTGGCTATGCCGTTTACGGTGGCGATCGCCATTACGAAGAAGGACTGCTCATCATCGACCTGGTCGATGCCCGCAACGGCCAGCTGGTCTGGCGCGGCTGGCGCGGTGCCAGCCTGAACCAGGCCAGCTTCCAGCAAGCCGGGATCAACGAGATCGTCCGCATCATCCTGTCGAGCTACCCGCCGGAACGCGGCTGAGTACCTGCCACCGATGGAACGCGTCATCCTGCACGCCGACATGGATGCCTTCTACGCATCGGTCGAGCAGCACGACCATCCCGAACTGCGTGGCAAGCCCGTCATCGTCGGCGGTGCCTCGGCGCGCGGTGTGGTGGCAGCGGCCAGTTACGAGGCACGGCAATTCGGCGTGCGCTCCGCCATGCCCGGGCGCGAAGCCCGGCGGCGCTGCCCGGACGGGATTTTCGTCAAGCCGCGCATGGCCCGTTACGCCGAGGTGTCAGCGCAGGTATTTGCTGCCATGCGTGACATCACGCCGGAGGTCGAAGGCCTGTCCCTGGATGAAGCCTTTCTCGACATCACCGGCAGTCTCCGGCAGTACGGCTCGGTCCGTGCCATTGGCGAGCAGCTCCGGGATGCCGTCCGGGAGCGCACCGGCCTGGTGGTCTCCATCGGCATCGCGCCCAACAAGTTCGTCGCGAAAATCGCCTCCGATATAGAAAAGCCCGCCGGCTTCGTGATTGTGGGCCGGGACGAGTTGCAGGCCTTCCTCGATCCATTGCCGGTCAAGCGACTCTGGGGGCTGGGGCCGAAAACCCTGCCGCGCCTCGAGCGCGCCGGGCTGCACACCTTTCGCCAGCTGCGCGAGTCGCCCGCCGGGGTGCTCGAGGGCATTCTCGGCAAGCAGGCCGAGCGCTACCGGCAACTGGCGGCCGGCCGGGATGATCGCCCGGTCGTCGCCATGCGCAGCGACAAGTCCATCTCCCACGAGCAGACCTATGCGACCGACCTGGCCACGCTGGCCGAGCTCGAACGGGAGTTGCTGGACATGGCCGACAAGGTCGCCACGCGGCTGCGTGCCAAGGGTCTCGCTGCCCGCACCGTGCAGGTAAAGATCCGCGAACATGACTTTCGCACGCATACCCGGGCCGTCAGCCTCCACCCGGCGACCCAGGACACCCGCGCCCTCGCCGCCCGGGCACAGGCCTTGCTGGCAGAGTGGTGGCAGGCCCGCAACGGGGCCCGTATCCGCTTGATCGGCCTGGGATGTTCGCAGTTCGAGCCGGCCTCGCAGTTGAACCTGTTCGCCGATGCGGAAGCCGGTCGCGACTCGCGCCTGGACCAGGTGGTGGACAGCCTGCGCGAACGCTTTGGCGATGCTGCCGTGACGCGCGGTCGCTTGCTCGGCGACGACTGACATCATGCCCGCCGGCCTGTGGCATCATGGGGTTTCGCTTGCTGCGCAGCATCCGGAGAGCTGAGCGATGTACGCCGCCTATTTCGGCCTGGACGAAAACCCGTTCTCCATCACGCCCGATCCGCGCTACCTGTTCCTCGGGTCGCGGCACTCGGAAGCGCTCGCGCACCTGTTGTTCGGGATTCGTGAAGGCAATGGCTTCATCCAGCTGACCGGCGAAGTCGGCACCGGCAAGACCACGCTGACTCGCAGCCTGCTGGAAGAACTTCCCGAGCACATCGACGTCGCCCTGGTGCTCAACCCGGTGCAGGCGGTCGACGAATTCCTGCGCAACATCTGTCGCGAACTGGATGTCGAGGTGGCGGCCGATGCCGGCAACCAGGCGATGATCGATGCCCTCAACCAGCACTTGCTGGCCAGCCATGCGGCGGGGCGCCGCACCGTGCTGATCATCGACGAAGCCCAGAACCTGCCACGCGACCTGCTGGAGCAGGTACGGCTGCTGACCAACCTCGAGACCACGCGGGACAAGCTGCTGCAGATCCTGCTGATCGGCCAGCCGGAGCTGCGCGCCACCCTCGCCCGCTCGGACCTCCGGCAGCTGGCACAACGAATCACCGCGCGCTACCACCTCGAACCACTGGACCGCCAGGAGCTGGAAAAATACATCGTGCATCGCCTCGACGTCGCCGGCGCAACGGGACGCATCTTTACCAACGGCGCGCTGCGCAATCTGTGGCAAGCCAGCCGTGGCATTCCCCGGCTGGTGAACATCCTCTGTGATCGCGCACTGCTGGCCGCCTACAGCCGCGACCGGCGCCAGGTCGACGCGCGCATGGTCCGCATCGCGGCCCGCGAAGCACTCGGGCACGCACCCGCCAGCGGCCTCGGCCGCTGGTTGCTGGCCGGGGCACTCGCCGCCGGCCTGGCCACGAGCGCGTTGTGGCTGGGCAAGGCGCACTGGTTCCCGGCAACACCGGCCGCACCCGGCATCGAACAATGGCTGGCAGAGCATCGCCACCTGACCGGCAGCGAGCAGGCGCTGGACGTGCTGTTCGCACGCTGGCAGCTGGACTTCGATGGCACCGAGCCCGCCTGCCCCCAGGCGCAGGATGCCGGCCTTGCCTGCCTGTTCGAGCGCACCGGCTGGGCCGACCTGGTCAGCCTCGACCGGCCAAGCATCCTGGCGTTGCGTGATGCCGACGGCAATGACTACCAGGTCGTGCTGCTCGGCCGCAGCGGTGGCGAGGATTCGAGCAACTGGCGAATTGCTGCTGGCGGAACCGAACACCGCGTCAGCCAGCAGGCACTGGCGTCGGTGTGGCTGGGCGAAATGCTCGCGCTGTGGCGTCCGCCACCTGGCATGGCCGCCGGGCGCATTGTCAGCGAGGGCGCCCAGGGCGAGGAAGTGCGCTGGCTCAGGACCCGGCTGGAGCAACTTGGCTACCTGCCGGTCGACAGCAACAGCGAGCCGCAACGTTTCGACGCGGAGCTGGGCGATGCACTGCGTCGATTCCAGCGCGACCAGCGACTGGTGGTTGACGGCATTGCCGGGGCGCGCAGCATCATTCGCCTGAACAGCCTGTCAGCGACGGCGACCGGCCCGATCCCGCGTCTCGACGCGGCCGCCGCCAGCAACACCCTGGCCGACCGGAGACCCTGAATGTCCATCATTCTCGACGCCCTGCGAAAATCCGATGCAGCCCGACCGGGACGTTCCGAAGAGCGCCTCGCGCCCGGGCCGGTGGCGCGCCCTGGGCCGCCAGCCTGGCTGTGGGCGCTGCTGGCGCTTGCCACCTTGGCCGTCATGCTGCTCGCCATCCGCGGCCTGTTGGATGCAAAAGCGCTGCCGCAGGAGGCCACCACGCCGATCGAGCCCGCTGCCGCGGCAACTGTCCGGCCACTCGCGGACATCGCCCGCGAAACACGCCCCGAACCGCCACCCGCTGCCGCCCGCCAGGCTGCCGACGGCCGCAACCAGGCAACAGCCAGTCCCGCGCCGCCCGCCGTCGTGGTACGCGACTCGCTGGCAGCGCCGTGGCTTGATAGCCTATCCTCTGAATTCCGCGAGGCGCTGCCGGCACTGGATATCAATGCGCTGGCCTGGGCGCCCGCACCCGAGGACCGCTTCGTCCTGGTCAATTTCCGTCGTTACGCCGAGGGTGAGCAACTGCGAGAAGGTCCCACCTTGTTGCGTATCGAGCAGGGCTCGATCGTCCTCGAGTATCGCGGTCAGCGATTTGCCATTGCGTCGCCCTGAAGGAACAACAGGCAGGGCGGACACAACAAGCAGGAGCACAACAATGTCGAATGCGAGCTTGTCAGCCAGCGTTACCTACCTGGATGGCGCGCGCTTGCGGCGCGCGCTGCAGGCCGGCATCCATCGTGTCATTTCGCGCCAGGAACACCTGAACAAGATCAATGTCTTCCCGGTCCCGGACGGTGATACCGGCACCAATATCGCCTTCACCCTGACTGCCATCCTGCATGGCCTGTCGAATACCATGGAGCGCCACGTCGGCCGGCTGCTGGCCGTGGTGGCCGATTCCGCACTGGATGGCGCGCGCGGCAACTCCGGCGCCATCTTTGCGCAATTCTTCCAGGGTTTTTCCGATGCCGCCGCCAGCTATCGCATGATGACCCCGCGGCAGTTCATCGGGGCCGTCAAGGAAGGCGCCCTGTATGCCCGCGAGGCACTCTCGGAACCGCGCGAAGGCACCATGATCACCGTGCTGACCGACTTCGCGAATGCGCTGGAGGAATACTCCGACGATCACGACAACATCGACCTGATGGACATGCTCGACCATGGCCTGCTGGCAGCCGAGGCATCGCTGGCCAATACGCCGAACCTGCTGCCGGTGCTGAAGAAGGCCGGCGTGGTCGACGCGGGCGCCGAGGGTTTTGTCGACATGCTGCGTGGCATCCACGAGTTCGTCAGTGACGGCTCGATGAAGCAGCTGGAAGAAATGCTCGAAACCATCGCGCCGAGCGAAGAAGAGGAAGACGACTTCAGCCATGACGGCGAAGACCTGACCCACCGCTACTGCACCGAGTGCATGATCACCGGCGAGGACATCGATCGCCGCAAGCTGCGCGAAGAACTGGCGGCACTTGGCTCCAGCCTGGTGCTGGCCGGCAGCAAGCGCAAGGCCAAGGTCCACATCCACGTCAACGAGCCTCGCGAAGTCTTCAAGCTGGCCGAGAGCTACGGCAATGTCTCCGGCCAGAAGGCCGACGACATGCTGCAGCAATCACGAGAGGCCTCGAAGGTAGGCGAGCGTGGCGTTGCCATCATCACCGACTCGGGTGCCGACATTCCCGAGCAGCTGATGGACGAACTGAACATCCACATGGTGCCGGTACGCATCCACTTCGGTGAAAAGAGCTACCTCGACAAGGTCTCCATGACCGCCGAGGAACTTTACGCCGAGCTGGAATCCAACCCGGTCCATCCCAAGACATCGCAACCGCCACCGGGCGATTTCCGCCGCCAGTTCCAGTTCCTCGGCAGCCATTACGATGCCGTCGTGTCGATCAACCTGACGGCCAAGGCCTCGGGCACCTGGCAGGCCGCCGAAACCGCCTCGCAACGCGCCGATGGCGCGGCAGTCGAGGTGCTTGATTCCTACAATGTCTCGGTCGGCCAGGGCCTGCTCGTTGCCTATGCGGCCGAATGCGCGAAAGCGGGCTACTCCGCCCAGGACATCGTCGACGCGACGCTGCTCATGCGCGGCAAGACGCATACCTGGGGCGCCTTGCGCGACCTCAGTTATGCCGTGCGCGGTGGCCGCGTGTCGGCCGGCAAGAAGAAAGTCGCCGACCTGCTGAACATCACCCCCGTGCTGACCGCCAAGCCGGATGGCGCGGTGAAATCCGGCGGCGTGTTCTTCGGGCGCGAACCCTTTGTCGAGAAATTCCATCGCTTCATTTCCAAGCGCATCGACCGCAGCAAGACCTGGCGGGTGTTCGTCAGCCACTGCAACACGCCGAAGGAAGGCCAGCAGATGCTGGACCTGCTGTGCAAGTCGATTCCGAAGGTGGAAAGCAGCTGGTTGATGGACACCGGTTCCGCGCTTGGCGTGCATGCCGGGCCCGGCTCGCTGGTGGTCGGTGTGCAGGAATACGAGGCGCCGGCACCGAAGGATTATTCCGGCGAGGATTGAGCGCGGGCGGGAACCCCGCCTGTCGCCGCGCCGTCCAATACCGCATGACATGTCCGGAACACAGGCGCTCGTTGCGAAATTGCTGGCTCGCCTGCCTGCTGGCAGCAATCCTGCTTTCGCCGGCAGCGCAGGCCGCAGATCCGTCCGTGCATCTCTACCGGGTCACCGTGAATGAATCGCTGACCCGACTCGACGTCGAGGCCTGCTTCGCCGACAGCCTGCCCCACCATTTCGTCAGCGACGACCCGCTGGCCGTCGAGGCCTTCCTGCACGGCAGCATCCTGCTGGATGG